>CAYRQI010000001.1:0-12647 GCA_964426425.1 uncultured Candidatus Saccharibacteria bacterium
TCGTTAAGTTGACCACTTTTGACATTCAGAAAAATTTTGAGGCCGTATTGCTTCACAACAATATCGGTGAAGTTCGTCGAGGTTTTGTAGGCGATGTATTTCGCTTTTGCTTCTTCGATAATATTCTCATCAAGCGAGAGAATCTTTTCGCGCAAGCTCTGGAATAATGCAACTGTTTCTTTGCTTATATCCTTGAGATGGTCTTCGACAGAATAAGTTTTTTGTAGTCGCTCCACTTTTTCTTTACCTTGCTTTGCTTTTTTGACTATGCCCGATGTTGAAATCCTAACTTTTTGATAATTCTCCGGCTCAAGATACAGAATATCATCGTCGTAAATTCGGTAACGCAAAAGCTCAACATTGATCGGCAGAATATCTGCCGTATCAAGGTCAAATTTGTTGTAGCTCTCAGCAATACAAATAACACGCGGCGAGTCCCAATCAATTTCTATATCTACCTTTTTGTTTTGGCACAAAATCTCAAAATCGGCTTTGTGGTCGAGGAGCCAGCGCAAATATGAAAGCCCTTGATTGATGACATTATCGTTTTGATTTTTCTTATACTCGATAATGCATGGCGAGCCGTTTTTATCTATGCCTAACGTATCAATCCTGCCGCCGAAACTCGTTGAGTATTCGTGGGCAAGAAAAACAATATTTAGAATCTCTTCCAAATTCGCCTCAAAAAATTCTTGGAGATTGCGTTCCAAATCAAGATCGCGGGCGACCAACCTTTTGACTGCCGAATTGTGAATTTTGAATAGTGCCATATTTTTATTTCATTAAAGCATCAAGCGAAACGCCGAGCGCGTCCGCGATTTTCTTGACTGTTTCAATGGTCGGATTTGGTGTTGCGCCAGCTTCAATTTTAGCGATGGTATGAAAAGCAAGGTCAGCTTTCTTTGATAGCTGGTCTTGCGAAATACCCGCACGTTTGCGGTATTTTTTGATATTCTCGCCGATTGTCGCACTTTGCTTTGACATAATTCGTATAGTTATACGATGATAGTTAGTAGTTAGCTGAAAGATTTACTACCACGATTTAGTATATGCAATTTTGAAGATTTATGCATCAAAGGGGAGTGCGATAAACTTGCCCGCGCGGAGCAATCACTTCCGACAAAGTTAGTTTTGGTGCACCCTGAAGGATTCGAACCTTCGGCCTTTCGAATGTGAATCGAACGCTCTAACCAACTGAGCTAAGGGTGCGCTCGCGGATTATAGCGGCTAGCGAGGGGCATTGCGAGAGTGTACTCTCGTAAGACCCGGGCGAAGACGCTATGTAAATATAGCTCAAAGTCTGACGCTCTGGTATAATTTTTGTCCATGGACTTCCGCATTTTCAGCCTTGGCAGCAACGATAGACTTGCAGAGAAGATTGCGGCGAAGCTCGGGATGCGACTCGGTGAGGTGAGGTGCAAAACCTTTTCCGACGGCGAACAATACGTGCAGTTTCTCGAGAATCTTCGCGGCAAGCATGTCTTCCTCATACAGTCCACGCCACCTCCGGCGGAAAATTGGGTGCGGCTTTTTCTTGCAATAGACGCAGCTCGTGGCGCATCGGCACGCGAGATAACGGCCGTCGTTCCGTATTTTGGCTATGCGCGGCAAGACAGGAAATCGCGACCGCGCGAACCGATCTCCGCCCGCGTTTTTGCCGCGACGGTCGAGACACTCGGCGCGAATCGTTTTCTTACCATGGACCTGCACAACGATGCTATTGGTGGCTACTTTCGCACGGCGATCGTCGACAACCTGCTCGCGCGGCGCGTATTCATTCCTTACTTGCGGAACTTCTTTTCTCGCGCGCTTGTCGCGGATGAGCTCGTCGTCGTTTCTCCCGATGTCGGCGGCGTAGTGCGTGCGCAATCCTACGCGAAGCGTATGATGAAGGAGGCCGAGCTTGCCATCATTCACAAGGAGCGCGAAATGCCAAACAAAGTGACACGCATGAAGCTCGTTGGTGATGTGAAAGATAAGGTTGCGCTCATCGTCGACGACATGGCCGATACGTGTGGGACGCTCGCGACCGCCGTAGAGCTTTTGAAAGAAAGTGGTGCCCGCGAAGTCTATGCATGCACGACACACGGAATCTTGAGCGGCGACGCAAATACAACAATCGAAAAATCTTCCATCAAGAAGCTCTTCATAACCGACACGATATCGACCGACCGCACGCTCTCTCAGAAGATCGAGGTGGTGTCAGTGGGCGAAGTGTTCGGCGAAGCGATAGAGCGTATCGAAGCCGGCGAATCCTTGAGCGCGCTTTTTGAAACAGACTGATCCGACACATTTCTCATGTGTCCCCATGAGCATATTCGTACGAATTAGCCAGTGGTAAGGGTATGAACGAACTCGAACGCATCCTGAAAGCTCTTGCCAACAAACGAAGATTGGCAATCCTCAAGTATCTAAAGGGCGGTCGCAGAGCCGCGGTAGGGGATATTGCAGAGGAAATTGGACTCTCGTTCAAGTCAACATCTCGCCATCTTTCGATACTCACGGGTGCAGGGGTCCTCAAGAAAGAGCAGGAAGCGCTGACGATGTGGCATGAGTTGAGTTTGCCACGGCACGTAGTCGTTTCAAAAGTTCTAGACTTCCTCTAAGTTGCCCCGGCGCTAGTGGCATATTCGTACGAATTAGCGTATTGGTTTTTGAGGTAGACTACGAGAGATGATACTCTGGGTGTGCGCTCCCATAGTTTAACGGATAAAATGCAGGCTTCCGGAGCCTGTGATCGAGGTTCGATTCCTCGTGGGAGCATCAATCTGGCTGGCAGTGGCCGGCAGGTAGCACCAACTTCCGTAGAAATCGAACCCGCAAAGGCCGAAGATGGTACAATAAATCGTATGAACAAGAACAGGGTAATACATTTTGAAGTTCAAGCGACAGACCCGGAATGCTCGGCTACGTTCTACCGCGATGTGTTCGGTTGGGAGATACAAGAATGGGTCATTCCCGGCGTAGAGATGAAGAATGAGAATCGCTACTGGCTGGTGACCACAGGACCCGACACCGAACCGGGCATTAATGGTGGTATTCTGTTTCGCCGAGGCCCGGCTCCCGCGGAAACGCAAGGAGTTAATGCATTTGTGTGCACTATCGCAGTCTCCTCGATAGATGAATATGTTGGAAAAGTTACTAAGGCCGGGGGAGTGATCGCGTTATCCAAAATGGCCATTCTCGGTGTTGGGTGGCTCGCCTACTGTAAAGATATCGATGGAAATATATTCGGCATGATGCAGGACGATAAAAGCGCGCAGTAGAGCCGCCAAGATTCCGTCCTGGGGGCAAAGACTGACGGGTCAGTTTTCCCGCTCAACAAAGGTTCACGCAAAGCGTGCAATTACGAGCGATGTGGGGCACGTGAAGTGCGAAAGCCCCACTTTCGCATTCTGAGTCGAGGAGCTCGAAACCAATAACGCCCTTAAGCGTGTACGCAGGCAGGTATCCCAAGACGGAAGGATCAACGCCCTGTAACTCGGAATGGATCGGTTTACAGCGCTATGAAAGAAGTTTCCCCATCCAGATGATGTCGGAATAGCCCGCAGGAGTTTTTACCGCTTCGCGTCGGCGGCCTTCAATCTGAAAGCCGAGCTTCTCGTAGAGCCGTATCGCGGCTTCATTGCGCTCGAACACCTCGAGCTCCATCCGATGCATCTTGTGTGAACGCGCAAACTTCTCTGCTTCGTTCAAGAGCGCCGTGCCGATGCCTTGTCCTCGGTGCGATGTGCGCACACCGACGACGATGTAGGCTGTTTCCCCAACTTTTCTGAACTTTCCGAAGACGATGGTGACGTAACCAACTTTCTCATTAGCATCGAGCGCGAGCAGTGTATGCACGCGCTTACGATGCAGAATCGCTTTCGCAATGGCAAAGAGAACCGATTCCTTCCGCTCCCCGCTGGTTGCGGCCAAATGTTCGGATTCGCCCACAATCTGTCGTTGCAAGTTTAGAAGGGCGCCGAGGTCTCTCCATCCGGCTTTGCGTAGCGTGATGTTCATGAGCTTTACATGCCATGATACCATCTTTGTTGACCACACTTCCATGAGTTGCCGGAGGGAACGTCTGGTATACTATCGGCATAACTGGGTATGGGCAATCTCTCCACAACAACACTCCTTGGTATAGTAGTTGTCCTCACCATCATCGCGGGATTGCTCGTTGCGCTCTCGGCGAACAGAGAACAGCAGTATCTCCTCTCCATAACGAATTTTGATGAGTGCGTCGCAGCAGGATTTCCCATAATGGAAAGCTATCCAGAACAATGCGCCACTCCCGATGGGCGCACGTTTGTCAATGAGCGTCAAACGCTCCCTCAAGATCCGGTTGTCTTCAATGGTTGTGCTGTCGCCGGCTGCTCGGGACAGCTATGTGTTTCGGCAGAGGAAGCAGGGGATATTGTCACGACTTGTGAATACCGTGCCGAGTATGCCTGCTACAAAGAAGCGTCTTGCGAGCCGCAGGCAGATGGGAAGTGTGGGTGGACGCAAACTCCCGAATTGCAGCGCTGCCTCGCAAATCCGTCCTTCCGCGATACTTCTGGATTAGAGGTTTACTGATGCGGGTGAATTTTGCTAGGATGTGCCGCACGGGCCCGTAGCTCAATTGGTAGAGCGCGCGCATGGCATGCACGAGGTAAGGGGTTCGAAACCCCTCGGGTCCACAATGAAAGGCATTGAGAGCGTCGGCATCCTGACACGGATCATGCGAGACAAACAGGCGCGCCTCATTGGCGCGATCGTGCTATGGGTGTTGGTTGTCGTAGCAGTTGCAGTGGCCCTGTCGTACCTCCCGCTTCCCTCGGAGCGTCTGTTTATATCGCAGACGGGCTACACGCTCTTCTACCCCGCAGACTGGGTTGTAGAAGAGGTGCGTCGTGACAGCTCGTATGCATCCGAGTTGATACGCGAACCGAACGGCCGCGCCACTATTGCAATCTCTTCGCACAGCGAGCCGAGACTACGGGAGCGCACGGGGCGCGCTGCCGTCGCAAAAGAAATCGAGCTCGCATTTATTCGCGACCAGAACTACCATATAGATTTCTTCGGATGGCTATCGTCGGAAATTGGTGCCGAATATAATGGCTACGTCGCTTCGGGTTTGTTCAAGAATGAGGCCGGCAGGTATGCATTTCGCGAAATAGGCATTCTGGATCCAAAAGGCACCAAGGTAACGTTTCGAACAGAGGTTCTCGCTTCCTACACTACAGAGTTAAATCCTGTCGTCGAGAAGGCGCTTTTGAGTATTCGCAGCAGCGGCTCGCAACGCATCGTCGAGCGTGAGCAAAACGCTCCGCGTATGAGCGCCGAGGAGGCGAAAGCGCTCGTCGAACGCCTGCCAGATTTTGCGCTCTATCAAAATTCTGCATTGGAGCGCGGAATGGGCTACACATTGGAGGCGGAGGATGCAGGAGAGTTGTGGAATGTGCGCCTCTATGTGGACGGCTCGAACAGGGGAGAAATACTGCCGATTCCTGTGGAGCGATGGAGAGTGGATAAAGCAACCGGCGCGGTATCGAAAGTCCTGCCGTGAGGTTCACCCCCACTCAATTGTCGCGGGAGGCTTGTCGGAGATGCGATAGGTGACAGCTCCGACCTCGCGGATTTCATTGGTGATGCGCCGCGCTACGTGTTCGAGAAAATCGTGCGGCAATCTTGCAGCGCGTGCGGTGAAGCCGTTCACGCTCCATACTGCCCACAGCGCGATGACATGCCCGGTACCAGCGTCGTCTCCCTTGGAAACCGTGTGTTCTGAACTTGTTACGACAGCTCCCGTCTGCCACACGGTCGAATAAAGATCGGCCCTGCGAAGTTCTTCGATGTAGATGCCATCGACCGCGCGCGCCGTGCGAAGTTTCTCTGCAGTAACTTCTCCTTCGATACGCACGACAAGTCCAGGGCCGGGGAAGGGGTGCCGGAGAAGAAGATCTTCCGGCACGCCGATCTCGCGGCCGATATTTCTCGCTGAATCTTTCACCTGATCCTCGAGAGGGCGAAGTTCGGGAACGGAGAACGTGATGCCGACATTGTGGTGCACCTTTATTTCGGCGATGCGCGCGCCGGTGGCTGTCCCAAACCCGCTTTCTCGCAGGTCGGTGTAAAGCGTGCCTTGCGCGATGAAGTCTGCTTCGAACTCTTTGATCTTATCTTCAAGTACGTCGCGGTACACCCCTTGCATAGCGAGCCGCTTCTCGCGCATCGCAGTTTTTCCGCGGAGCGCGTCGAGGAAGAGTGCTGTCGCGTCCATGACTTCAAGCTCTATCCAATCTTCTGCGCCGAAATATTTTCTCACGTAGGCCTCGTCGTCGGGGCGGTCGATCCCGCGGATGTAAATTCCTCGGAGTTTATTCGGGGCCTTGTCGAAGGATAGATTGCTCGACTTTGCTCTGGATGAAGTCTGCACAGCAGACTTCAGAAGATACGCGACGACCGAAGAGTCAGAGCCGCCGGAGAGCGCGATGAGCACTTTTTTGTTTGCAATCTTTTGCTTGAGTTCGGCGATCTTTTCTTCAGCAACACTCACCGCAGGGAAGCGCTCGGTGATGCCGCACATAGTGAGGAAGTTGTCGTAGATCCGTGTGCCCTCGGTAGTTTCTGTGACTTCCGGATGGAACTGCACGCCAGAGAGATGCTTGAAGCGACCAGCCGCAACGGGTGCGTTGTCGGTAGTGCCGAGCACCGTGATCACGGAATCGGGAAGCACGGCGTCGCCATGGCTTTGGAGTACCTGCGTTTCGCGAGGCACGCCGGCAAAAAGCGGATCGGGAGCAGTGATGGAGAATGTGTGAACGCCAAACTCTCGTTTTTCAGATGGTTGAACCTTGGCGCCGACATGCTTCGCCCACATTTGAAATCCAAGGCATATTCCCAGTGTGGGAATGCCGAGGTCGAATATGGTTTTGTCGAACGGCGGCGGCTCCGTCTCGACCGATGCGGGACCTCCCGAGAGGATAATGCCTTGAGGTGCCGCTTTCTTCACGTCGTCGGCAGTGATAGTGGATGGATCGGCGACGAGGCAAAACACGCCGAGCTTCTCGAGCTTCTGCACGATAAGGTGGTCGAATTGCGAACCCATCGAGAAGAGGAGAATAAATTTCGACATTTTTCGCACCTGTAGTTCTTCGCGCAGCTCGGCAAGCGTTTCATCGGTGGCTTTTTTGAGTACAGAGAGCATATTGCTTATTAATTAATCCTGTTTTTTTCGAATTCTAGTAGAAGTATCGATGTTTAAAAGTCTCTTTATGATATCAGGATGCCTGATCCCGACTTCCATGACCGAAGGGAGCGACTTACACACGGCGCTATCTTTCTTTAACAGCATGCGGAGGTTTTCGGGAAAGGTGTCAGTGCTCTTGATGCTTTCAAGTCCTTCAGACGTGAGTATTTCGTTTAAGAAACTTATGTCGTATCCCGAGCCGGCCGTCTGAATGAAGAGGAGGCCTCCCTCGTCGGTAAGTTCGTAGATCGTTCGCAGGTGCTCGTACAGCGCATGGATGACGTACAGGTTTCGTGCTGCGCGCGCAAGTCCTTCCACTGGCCGAAAGAAAGTTGCTCGCAACGCATAACCTTCGCGTATGCGCGCGCGCAGGTGCGCAAACACCCGCCCAGATACAGCGCTGCTCAAGGCGTCGCCGTTGAACTCCGTTACCTTGGGAGGATTGCGAGGATTTTTTGTGAGTGTTGTTGCTACGATTTCGTCCGCCATTTCTCCAAAAGGCGTGCCTTGCCCAAAGGCGTCAAGGATCATCACCTTTTTATCGCGATGTGCGGGATCATTGTGGAATCGAGCAATTTCTTTTTCAAATTTTTCGGCTGAAAAGTTACCGAGTCCGTAAAATGAGTTTGGGTTATTTGCATTGAAATACCCAATAGGTCTGCCGCTTATTGGCTCATCTTCGAAGAGAGGGGAATTGTAAAAGCTCCAACCTTCGTTCTCGATACTCCCGAGAACGCGTATATCTTCGGCGATTTCTGCTTCATATATTTTTTTTGCGCGCGCCAAACGCTCGAGGTAGTCATTATAGAGCGCGCGATCAGCGTGTTTCAGGCGTTCCGTGCGTGCTCCCATGGTGGCCACTGTACCATGAGACGGAGCATGTGGATAACTTCCTTGCAGTAGGGTATAGTGGTATATACTCCATAGTAGTGGGATAAAGTGGTAAATCATGGCAGGGCTTCTCATTGGCGAGTACGAACATACGCTCGATCAGAAGAATCGGATATCGCTTCCGAAAAATTTCCGCGCGGCACTAGGTAAGCAGATTGTCATGACGCGGGGTCTCGACAATTGTCTTTACGCGTATTCGCGAGGCGGATGGGAGAGCATTGCGAGAAAGTTGCAATCACTCTCGCTTGTCCAGCAGGACACACGCGGCTTCAGCCGGTTCATGCTCTCCGGCGCTGCCGAAGTGGCAGTAGACGACGTCGGACGTGTTCTCATTCCCGAGCATCAGAAAGCATACGCGGGTTTGAGAAAGTACGTTGTCTTTACTGGCATGTCGGATCGCGTCGAGATCTGGGATGCGGAGCGTTGGGCTCTCTACAAGAACCGCATCAATAAGGATGCAGCGCGTCTGGCAAAAAAACTCGGTGAGATTGGCGCTCTCTGATTCATTCATGTACTACAGATGCCACACGTGATCACACGAGGTGGCTGGAGGACTCAAAAAAATATGCGCACGCGACACATATCCTCCAGCGACCTGGTGTCCTCACGGAAAACGAGGCACCAATCCCGGTTGAATAAAAAAGATTCAACGGGGCATAAGCCCGTTCTTTTACACGAAGTCGTCAGTGCACTCGACGTGCAGCCGGATGACATTGTCGTTGACGCAACACTCGGTGGCGCGGGACACGCGAAGGAGCTTGTGAAGGGGCTTGGGGGAAACGGCCTCTTCATCGGCTTCGATGCAGATAGAGCCGCGATAGAGCGTGCTCGCGCGCATCTTGCCAGCGCTCCCGCGATGATCCATCTCATACACGGCAATTTCAGGAATATGGAGCGCGAGCTCGAGAGACTCGGCGTGACAACGATTACGAAGGTTCTCTTCGACCTAGGGTGGAGCAGCTATCAGCTCGACTCCGGAAGAGGATTTTCGTTTCTCTCTGACGAGCCGCTCCTCATGACATACGGAAGCGGGGAGCATGCCGAACTGACAGCCGCCACCATCGTGAACACGTGGGGGCAAGATTCGCTCGCCGATATTTTTTTCGGGTTTGGCGGAGAGCGATATTCGCGACGGATCGCGAAAGCAATAGTCGAACGGAGGCGGAAGAAGCCCTTCGAGACGTCTCGCGATCTCGCGGAAACGATCATAGCGGCGACTCCTCCACGGTATCGCCGCGGAAAGATCCATCCGGCTACGCGTACGTTCCAAGCGCTTCGAATAGCCGTGAACGATGAGCTTGCAGCACTCACGGAAGGCTTGTGTGCGGCATGGCGGCTGCTTTCGCTCCGGGGCCGTATCGCGGTTATATCGTTCCATAGTCTCGAGGATGGGGTAGTCAAACGCGCGTTTTCCGAGTGGGTCCGCAACGGAGAGGGTCGCTTACTTCCGAGGAAGCCAATCGTTCCGAGCAGAGAAGAGGTGCGAGAGAACCCTCGCGCGCGCAGCGCAAAGCTTCGTGTCATAGAAAAAATTTCATATGAGAGCTCGAATTCAAAAAATAAGCAGGTACGCTCCCTCGATATTTCAGGGAAGGCTTGATTTCGCCGGCAGACGCCATGCGTTTTCGCTCACCTCGGAGCATCCGGGAGAGCGCTTGCTCTTTCGCGCGCTCACCTTTGCCGTGGTACTCCTCGCATTTTCATACGTGTATTTCGTTGGTTCGACGATCTTGAACGTTATCGCGAGGAAAGAGGCTCTTGCGGAGTCGGCAAAACGAGCGACTGTCGTTTCAAAACTCGAGCGCGAGTATTTCGCTATCTCACAAGGCATAGGACTCGAGGATGGCACACGTCTCGGCCTCTCTCCTGTCGCAAAAACTCTCTATGTACACCGTCCGGGAAACCTGTCTGCGGGTAACGCGCGGGCAGATGATGCGCTATCGGACGTAGACCCAAATGATCTCTAAGAGCTTTGGGTTTGTCGAGCGTGTACGGCTCTTGAGTGTTTTTTTTATTCTCGCTGCCATTGCGCTTATAGCACGTTTGTACTTCGTGCAGATCGTGCACGGTTGGCAATACGAGCGAGATGCCCAGGGCCAATATGTCGCCGATGTGAATGGCACGCAGGACCGCGGCTCGATATTCTTCAGAAAAAAAGATGGCGGCCTTATGGCTGCGGCCTTGATGCAGAGCGGATGGCGGCTTGCGATCGTGCCAAAGGAGCTCGAGAATCCGGAAGAGGTCTATGAAAAGCTCTCGTTTGCAATCTCCGACCGCGAGCGCTTTTTTACAAGCGCCGGGAAATATGACGATCCGTACGAGGAAGTCGCGTTCCATCTTTCTGACGATAGCGCGCAGCGCATTCGATCGCTGAAGATACCTGGCGTGATCCTTGTGCAAGATCAGTGGCGTAACTATCCGGGAGGTGTGCTTGCAGCGCACGCGATCGGGTTCGTCGGCTATCAAGGCGAACGCAAGGTTGGCGTGTACGGACTTGAGCGAAGTTATGAGAATACTCTTGCGGGGGCTGTCTCGGGTTTGTACGTCAATCCATTCGCTGAAATCTTCACGAATGTCGGAAAAGCGATATCTTTCGATCCCAAGGAAGGGTATGGAAGCGTCATTACCTCGATCGAACCGCACGTGCAGGCGCGTCTTGAGGAAACGCTCGAAGAAGTAATGAGCACGTATACGCCGAAAGTTGCGGGTGGTATCATCATGGATCCGAGAAGCGGTGAGATCGTTGCGATTGCGGTGCGCCCCGGATTCGATCCCAATACCTACAATACCGCTCAAGTTTCGGTGTTCGGGAATCAGTTGGTCGAAAATATCTATGAAATGGGCTCCATTATGAAGCCCTTAACTATTGCGGCCGGGATAGATGTCGGGGCGATAACGCCGAAGACGACGTACGAAGATCGTGGCTGCATTAAAAAGAGCGGAAAGAAGATATGCAACTACGATGACAAAGCACGCGGAGTTGTCGACATGCAGCAGGTGCTGAACCAATCGTTGAACCTTGGCGCCGCGTTCATCGAAGAGCGGATTGGTCATAATGTATTCCGCGAGTACGTTCACGCGTTTGGTCTCGGCGAAAAATCCGGCATCGATCTTCCTAATGAGGCTGTCGGGTTAGTAAAAAATCTCGATCGAGTCTACGATGTTGACTTTGCTTCGGCCTCTTTCGGGCAGGGGATTGCAGTGACTGGCATCGAGATGGTCCGCGCGCTGGCAAGCTTGGCAAATGACGGCGTCCTGCCATCGCCCCATGTTGTGACCGATATCAAACTCGAGAGTGGTGTCGTTCGAAGCGTTACGCTGCCGCAAGGGCCGCGGGTACTGAAGCCGGAGACGGTGCAGACGGTAAGTGACATGCTTGTGAAGGTGTTTGATACCGCGCTCCTTGGCGGCATCTTGAAGCAGGAGCACTACTCTATCGCAGCGAAGACAGGCACCGCGCAGATCGCGTTGCCAAGCGGGGGCGGTTACTACGAAGATCGTTACCTGCACTCGTTCTTTGGTTACTTTCCCGCTCACGATCCGGAATTCATAGTGTTTCTCATGGCCATCGAACCGCATGGCGCGGAATTTGCCTCGGCAACGCTCGCGCGTCCCTTTCTCGACATCACGAAGTACTTGATCAACTACTACGATATTCCACCGGATAGATAGTGTGTATTGAAATCAAGCATGTTGACACTAAAACACAAATATCCCTAATTGTAAAATCATCTTATGGGAGCATGACACTGGCTGTGATAGTATATTCACATGATTAAGATACTTGAAGAGGCGATCGCGAAAGTGCGCAGCCTGCCGCAGGAGCGTCAGAAAGCCGCAGCGCAAGCTCTTGCGATTATTGCCGCGCAGTCGGACGCTGATGTGTTGACCTCGGATGAGATAGCGGGAGTAAAGCGCGCGCAGCGGGAAGTTCGACGGGGGAAGTATGCAAGCGAACGCAAGATCAGGTCGTTCTTCGCGCGTTTCCGCGCATGAGACGAGTCCGATTTGCCAGCTTAGCTCTTGCAGATCTTGAGAACATCGCCGCGTGCATTGGACGAGACAACGTAGAAGCCGCACGTCGTGTCGTTAATCGCATTGAGGAAATGTGTTTTGCGCTTCGCGATTTTCCCGAGCTGGGCGTGCGTTCGGAAGTCTCCGGCGCTCGGAAGCTCGTTGTGCCGGGTCTCCGATACAAGATCATGCATGAGATTTTCGAGGAGACAAGTACTATTGTGATATTGCGCGTGTATCACGGAGCGCGAGATGTACGATCGTAGAGAGTATGCGCAATGTTTTGAAAAATATTATTGTCGCTGCCCTCATGTGGGAAGCGCGTTTCGTCTTGTGGCGCTACAAGCCGAACATTATCGCGGTGACGGGCAGCGTCGGGAAAACAACCACGAAAGATGCAATCTACGCTGTTCTTTCCTCTTCCCTCCACGTGCGGAAAAGCGAGAAGAGTTTTAATAGCGATGTTGGTGTCCCGCTCACGATTCTCGGCTTGGAGAACGCTTGGAGAAACCCGCTTCTTTGG
>CAYRQI010000001.1:12657-16095 GCA_964426425.1 uncultured Candidatus Saccharibacteria bacterium
GTCTCGCGCGCGTGGTGTCGAGAATGCCTTACCCGGAGTGGCTTGTCGTCGAAGTAGGAGCCGATCGCCCCGGTGATGTTCGGCGAATTGCCACGTGGCTCAAGCCCCATGTCGCTGTTATCACCGGCGTGCCAGACATTCCAGTGCATGTGGAATTTTTTCGTTCGCCGGAAGAGCTCGCCCGCGAAAAGCGCATGCTTGCCGAGTATGTCGGAGAGGGTGGCACGATCATTCTGAACGGCGACGATCTCCGAATGGTCGGTATGTGCGCCGAATTCACACATGTCGTGACCTACGGGTTTGGAAAGCAGAATAATTTCTCCGCTTCACATCAAGGTATTCTGTACGAAAAGGGAAAACCGGTCGGAACGCGTTTTCGTCTTCAGGGCGGCGGCCTCACACTTCCGATTTCCATTTTCGGCGCGCTTGGTAGATCGAGGACATACGCGGCACTCGCGGCGTTTGCGGTCGCGGATAGTGCTGGCGTTGCTGGTGAGCAGGTGGCGCGGGCGCTTCGCGCGTGGACGCCGCCGCCGGGGAGGATGCGGGTCCTTCCGGGCGTGAACGGCTCCGTCATTATTGACGATTCCTACAATTCCTCTCCGGCGGCGGTGCACTTGGCACTCGATACGCTGAAAGAAGTCAAAGTTCGAGCGAGCGGCCGTCGCATTGCTGTACTAGGCGACATGCTTGAGCTGGGACGTTACGCAACGGATGAACATCGCGCGGTGGGAAAGCGCGCAGCGCAGTGTGCCGACAAGCTTATCACCGTGGGATTTCGTTCGCGCGCGACGGGGGAGGCGGCGCTTGACGCGGGAATGCCGGAGCAGAATATACGGGAGTATGAGCAGAACGAATCTCGCCGCGCAGGACAAGAATTGCGCAAGGAGTTGCGCGAAGGCGACATCGTTCTCGTGAAAGGCTCGCAGTCGATGCGCATGGAGCGCACCGTCGAAGAGCTCATGGCCGAACCCGAAAAAGCAGTCGCTCTCCTCGTTCGTCAGGAGCCCGAGTGGCTTTTGAAAACCTAGAGGCTCTATGGACTACCGATACACCTATTTACTGATGGGGCTGCTTTTTACAGCGGTGTGGTTATATCTGTACTGGAAGAGAAAAGATGAGCGGCGCGAACTTCTTACGCTCTCGTCGATGTTTGCAGTGTTCGGTATTGCTGCGGATTTCTTGTACGTCAAGGATTGGTGGCAACCGGAAAGTATAATCGGAGTAATTCCGTATACCGGCGAAGCGCTCATTACCGCCTTCGGCATTATCGGTGTTGGTGCCGTCATGCCGGAATATGTTTTTCGTCTGAAAGATGGCAAAGCGGGACGCATATTCACAAAGCACGAGCTATATGCACTTGTCATTTCGATACTGGTGATTGCTGCGCTTTTCTATGGCAGCTTTTATCTTTTGGGCACAAACAGTCTAATCGCTACGATCTTTGCTCTTATCATTCCGACTGTTTTCATGCTACGAGCGCGACCCGACCTCATCCGTGTAGCGCTTTTGAACGGCTTTCTACTTGTTGCCGTTGCCGTTGGGGTCTATGCGACACTTGAACTCATCACTCCTGGTTGGGTAGATGCTTTCTATCTATTCAGAAATACACCACGCATTCTCCTCGCCGGTGTTCCTATTGATGATGTGATTTTCTACTTCTGCGGAGGAGTATTTTTCGGAACGTTCTACGAATGGTGGCAAGGAATTCGACGATTTCCCGTGCAAAAGAAGTGAGGGATGAAAGTGATGTGACTTTGACTTGATTTCGACATCATTATCATTGTCCACATTACAAACCTACTCACATACCCAAGTATGTGAGAGTATATCGTCATGGCGGCAAAGGTGAAGAGTCCGAGAAAGTTGGAGCGCCATTTCAAGGGTGTTTCCAATCACCGACGCATACAGATTCTTTTGCTTATCGCTAAGCGGCCCGGTGTCATCTTGGATGAGATCCTGAATGAACTGCAGGGGAATCAGAAGACGTTCAGTGAACACACGAGACGTCTAGTGGCTGCGGGTCTCGTCGAGAAGTCGTATGTCGGCAGGATGGTGCAACACCACCTCACGCCGTACGGCAGGATTTTTGTTGATTTCATACAGACCTTCTCCAAAGTCGGGTCCGAAAACGATTAGCGATAAGGACATACTCATTTACTTGGGTATGTAAGAGTATGTGCATGATGGTGGAAAAGTTCTTATTTTTCAGTACAATTTTTAGTGCGGCCCCGTCGTCTAGTGGCCTAGGACGCGTCCCTCTCACGGACGAAACAGGGATTCGAATTCCCTCGGGGTCACATACCTTTACGAGCGACGTAGAGCGCGTGGAATGCGAAAGCTCCGCCTTCGCATTTTCGAGTCGGGGAGCTCGAAACCAATGACGCCCTCAAGCGTGTGCGCAGGCAGGCTCCGAGACGGAAGGGCCAACGCCCTGTAGCTCGGAATGCATTGGTTTACGCTCTATTTGCCGCGAGCGATGTGTCGAAGAGCTCTGGAAGCGGCGGCCGATACCCGCTCATATGATGGATGGACGCTTCACGCGAGAGCTGCAGGCGCGAGTTGTTCGCACGTTCGTGCCCAATGGTTGAGTGTATTCGACCTTTGTATTCGTGGCCCGGATACACGCGCGTGGGATCCGGTAGCGTCATAAGCTTTTGCAAACTCTCGTGCAACTCCTGGCGTTGCGAAGAACGCGAGTTTGTTGTGCTGATTCGTTCGCATGTGCGGAGAGCATATCACAGCAATGTGTCTGATACACTTACGGTATGTCGCGCGTTATCGTATCGGGCTCGGTGGCATACGATCGGATCATGGATTTTCCCGGACACTTCCGGGACCACTTTTTGGCGCACAAGCTGCATGCGATCAACGTGAGCTTCGCCGTCGACGGTGTCGAAGAAAACTTTGGCGGCACCGCGGGTAACATCGCGTACAATTTAAAGCTTCTCGAACATGAGCCGCTTATCGTCTCGACGGCCGGCTCTGATTTCGGCGCATATCGCGATCATTTGAAAAACTTCCGTATTGCAATAGAGCCGATCCACGTTGACGCAAGCAACCTCACGTCGTCCGCCTACATCATCACCGACAAGGCCAACAATCAAATTGCCGCCTTTTCGTTTGGGGCGGGGAGGACTGCCTATGGGAGTTTGCCAGAAATCGAAGCATCATGCGCCATCATCGGCGCTGGAAATCCCGATGACATGCGCCTGCTGCCATCGCACTATAAAGCCCGCAGGCTCGCCTACTTTTACGATCCGGCCCAAGAAATCCCTGTTCTTTCCGCCGACGATCTCCGGCAGGGAATTGAGGGTGCGGCGGGACTTTTTGGGAACGACTATGAGATAGATCTCATCATGGAAAAAACGGGATGGAACGAGAAGGAACTTTGCGCGCGAACGCCGCTTGTCGTTGTAACGCTTGGCGAGAGCGGCT
>CAYRQI010000001.1:16105-18311 GCA_964426425.1 uncultured Candidatus Saccharibacteria bacterium
ATTCAACAGAACGCGTGAAGGCCGTTCATGTCGTGAACGTTATGGATCCCACAGGAGCCGGTGATGCGTTTCGAGCGGGATTCATCGGGGGATATCTTTCTGGACAGTCGCCGCGCGTATGCGCGCAGGTTGGCAGTGTCGTGGCTGCATACACTATCGAGCAACAGGGAACGCAAAATCACCGATTCACCCTTGCTGGATTGCGGCAAAGGTACCAAGAAACGTACAGAGAACGTTGTCCGCTGTAATAACCTGTCCCGTTAGATCGAACTGTCAGTTCGTTATCTGGTGGGGTATACTGCCCGCGTGCAGTACGATATCAAGGATAGGAAGCTGGCTAAAGAAGGCGCGCGCTCAATAGAGTGGGCGGCGCGGGACATGCCGGTCTTGCTCCAGATCAGGGGGCGGTTCAAGAAAGAGAAGCCTCTCAAAGGGCTCAAGATCGGCGCATGTCTCCACGTGACTGTTGAGACCGCGAACCTCATGCTCACCCTCAAAGAGGGAGGTGCCCATGTCGCTCTCTGCGCCAGCAATCCGCTCTCCTCGCAGGACGAGGCCGCAGCGGGACTTGTTGTTGAACACGGGATTCCTGTCTTTGCAATTTCGGGCGAGGATCGAAATACTTTTTTCCGACATATTGACGCAGTCATTGCGACAAAGCCAGACATTACCATGGACGATGGCGCAGATTTAGTCTCGACGATACATAAGAAGCATTCGAAACTGCTCCCGCGCATGATCGGCTCAACCGAGGAAACAACGACGGGTGTGATTCGCCTGCGCGCTATGGCGCGCGACGGCGCTTTGAAAATCCCCGTTGTCGCGGTCAATGATGCAAAGACGAAAAATCTTTTTGACAACCGCTATGGCACGGGGCAATCAACACTCGAAGCGATCATCCGCGCGACCGACATGCTCGTCGCGGGGCGCACGTTTGTCATCGCCGGCTATGGGTGGTGCGGGAAGGGTCTCGCGATGCGAGCGCGTGGCATGGGAGCGAACACTATCATCACCGAAGTTGATCCGGTGAAAGCGCTTGAAGCGGCGATGGATGGTTTTCGCGTGATGACGATGGAGAATGCCGCGCCCTTGGGCGATCTCTTTTGCACGGTGACGGGAGATATCAATGTCATCCGCGCGGAGCATTTTGAGAAGATGAAAGATGGCGCGTTCGTGTGCAATGCGGGACATTTCGATGTTGAAATCAGCATCAAAGATCTTGCGCGATTGGGGGGGAGGCCGTCGCGCATACGTGAAAACGTAGATGAATATCGGATCGGGAAGAAAAGGATTTACCTTCTCTCCGAGGGTCGGCTCGTCAATTTGGCGGCTGCCGAAGGGCATCCTGCGAGCGTGATGGATATGAGCTTTTCGACGCAAGCGCTTGCGGCAGAGTGGCTTGCCTTGAGCGCAGTCGAAGGGCTCGCCCCGGGTGTCTACGAAGTGTCTGACGACATTGAGGAAACGGTTGCCTCACTCAAGCTTGCCTCGATGGGAATAGAGATCGATAAACTTTCTCCTGAACAAAAAAGGTATCTCGCAAGCTGGCAGGAGGGAACATAGGCTCATAGGCTCAAAAAGACGGGCGTCTGGAGACGCCCGTCCGGGTGATGCGCGTCTCAACGACGCGCGTCACCATTTTCTTCCCTCTGGTACTCCTGGAGCCGAGGGTCTTTCAGGTTTGGGTCACCGAAATTGATGACCCAGGTCTCCAGGCAGACCTGACTGCAAAAAATTTTGCCGTTGACACGCAAGTGATGATTATGTGTCTTCGGCACAGACTCCCCGCAGCCGGGGAAGTCACATAGGCGGTGGGCCATGGTGGCCCTCCTTCCTCCAGGCCCTCTGTTGCCTGGCCACTGATTCTTTTTTCCAAAGATTCAGAGGTCAGACAACGAGCGCTTCAATGTATTGTTACTACAATACACTGTGTGTTACGCTCTGCAAACAGTATGGAAACCAACGTGGCGCGGGCGCACATCGTTGAGATCACGACACCGAAGAAGTATCTCCTGAACGGTCTGTGGATAGGGCCGCGGAAGCCGAAGACGGCGATTGTATGGATGCATGGGCTCGGCTCGTCGGCTTTCAGTAAGCTCGAGATAGGAAAGCGGCTTGCCGATGCGAGGACCGCCGTGCTCGTATTCAACAATCGCGGGCACGACGTAGTGAGTCGCGTGCGCCATAAGACGCGCCGCGCCCGCTT
>CAYRQI010000001.1:18321-37025 GCA_964426425.1 uncultured Candidatus Saccharibacteria bacterium
ACGCGCCGGTGACCGCGGCGAGCCAGTTGCAAGGCGCGGCGCATGAAATCTTCGCCGAATGCGTTGATGACGTTCAAGGCGCGGTCAATTTCGCGCGGCGGCAGGGAGTGAAGAAGATTTTCCTTATTGGCCATTCGACTGGATGCCAGAAATCGGTCTACTGGGCGCACAAAAAGAAGGGGAGAGGCATTGCGGGCATTGTTCTACTCGCGCCGGTTTCAGATTACGCTGCGGCATGTGCGCGGCACGGGCGTGCGAAAGTCGCGCGCGCCGCTTTAGCGGCGCGCGCCCTCGTGCGCCATGGAAAGAAATACTCGCTTCTTCCCGAAGGAATATGGCACGAAGTCGTCGACGCGCAGCGTTTTCTTTCTCTTTACACGCCTGAAAGCGTCGAAGAAATATTTTCGTACGCACAGCCGAAAAAGAACCCCCGCGTCTTGCGATCGGTGCAGGTGCCCATGCTTGTGCTCTGGCCGGAGAAGGATGAATTTGCGAAACGTCCTGCGGAGATCACAGCATGGCTTGAGAAGCATATCTGGAAGGGTCGCGTGGTTACCGTCCCGCGTGTGAAGCATAATTTTCGTGGGGGTGAGAAATTTGTTGCTGCGACAATCCGTCTTTGGATTCAAAGTGTGTCTTCGTAGCGAGTATCATTTTTTAGACCATGGTCTAAAAAAGTAATACGGAATAATCCCAAGGAGTGATGGTATGTGGGTTCTGTGGTAGAATCGCAGCAATGGAAAACGGCATTCATGTCTCTATTGCGGCTGAAAAGCTCGGTGAATTCTTTGGAATTCCCGTCACGAATGCACTCGTCACAAGCTGGGTCGTGATCGCGCTTCTTGTCGGTCTAGCGTTCCTCGTGCGAGGGAGACTCGCGATGATACCAAGTCGTCTGCAAACGCTTTTTGAGGAAGCGTTCGTCTTCGTCTACGACTATGTCGCGGAAACGTTGGAGAGCCGGGAAATGGCGCGACGATTCTTTCCACTTCTCATGACGATCTTCCTTTTCATCTTCATCGGCAATATGCTCCACTTCATTCCCGGTGTAGGATCTGTCGGCTTTTTTCATGGCGATGAATTCGAGCCGCTTTTACGCGCGCCATCGACAGACCTTACGGTGCCGCTCACCCTTGCTCTCGTTTCCTTCTTCGTTATCGAGATTACCGGCATTGTGGCGATCGGCGTCTGGAAGTATGGGAGTAAATTCATACAAAATCCTCTTACGAATCCCATGGGATTTGCGATCGGAATCATCGAACTTATCGGCGAACTTGTACGAGTTGTTTCGCTCTCGTTCCGGCTCTTTGGGAACATCCTTGCCGGTGAAGTCATCATCGCGGTCGCCATCTTTTTCGCGCCGTACGTTGCGCCGGTGCCCTTGATGATGTTCGAAATCTTCGTTGGCTTCCTTCAGGCTGCGATCTTCGCTTTGCTCACGCTCTTTTTCATCAAACTTGCCGTCGAGGAGCCGCATGGCGCAGAGACCCACTAACGCGGTTGTCAGTTGTCAGCAGGATGTTAAAATGCGGCCACATTTGTTATCAATTATTTATTTCACCTAGAAGCTAGTTCCTAGCACCTAGAACCTAATTCATTATGGACATCGAAGTAGCAAAAACTCTTGGCATGGCGCTCGCAGTAGGTCTTGGCGTGATCGGCCCCGGCGTGGGCTTGGGTATCCTTGTCGGCCGCGCTTTGGAGGCGATCGGCCGCAATCCTGAAGCATCAGGGAAGATTCAAACGACCATGTTCATCGGCATCGCCGTCACCGACGCTCTTGCAATTTTTGCCTTGGTCGTTGGCTTCATCATCAAGTTTACGTAATGAGCTGCTAGGTACTAGCTTCTAGTCTAGGGACTAGAAGCTAGAAGCTAGAAGCTAGAAGCTATGCAAGAATTATTCGCGGCCTTCGGCATCAACTGGAAACTGCTTCTCGTGCAGGCGTTCAACTTCGGCCTTCTACTCGCAGTCCTATGGTACTTTCTCTATGAGCCGGTTTTGAAGCTAATCGACGATCGTCGGAAGAAGATCGCAGAGGGGGTGCAGAACGCCGAAGCTGCCGCACGACGTCTTGCTGAAGCAAAAGCCGAAGGAGAAGGGATCATTGGCGGGGCGTCTCGCGAGGCCGAGGGAATCGTCGCTTCCGCGCGCAGCCGTGCCGAAGACAAGGCCGAAGAAATCGTGAAAGAAGCTGAATCGCGGGCTTCAAGCTTGCTCAAAGACGCGGCGCTGCGGGCAGAGGAAGCGAAGCGGCAGGCGCTGAAGGAGAGCGAGCGCGAGATCGCTCGTGCGGCGATGCTCGCAGCCGAGAAGATCTTACGAGGGTCTAGCCACTAGGGTATAGCCATTAGGTATGAAATCTAAAATCCAAATACGACCGCCCTACACCCTAAACCCTATTGGCTAATGGCTATGGAAACTCTTTACGCACAAACGCTTTGGAAGATGATAGAAGATGGCGTTAAGCCCAAGGAGGCTGTGGCAAAATTGCACGAGTATCTGGAGAAGCGCGGTCGCGCGAATCTTTTGCCAAAGATCGCTCACGCGTTCGCGCGTATCGCAAGCAGGGAGAGCGCAAGGAAAACTATGGTACTCTCGGTTGCGCGGCAGAAGGACGTGTCGAGAGCAGAACGGGAGGCAAAGGATATTCTGGAAGAACTTGGCGCGAGCGCAAAAGACGTCGAGGTGCATGTTGACGATTCGCTCATCGGCGGATGGCGCCTCGAGGGTCGCGAGCGGCTTGTTGATGCAAGTTTCAAGAAGTCGCTTCTTTCGATATATGATCGTGTCTTAGAAAAATAATGAGCATATGCGAATATATTTTTCAAGACCCAGCACCTTTTCATACAGTATTACCAATGTTGATTCTGGTTGGGCTCATAGGTATTATCGATCTCTAACACATAAGGCTTTTCTAAAAGGTGTTGGGTGTACGTTGTTTCTAGCTCGCTTCGCTCGTAAGAAAAACTAACATGGGGAATACAACGATCGATAAAATCATCAAAGAGATCGAGGCGCATGCGCCGGTCGCTCGCGTTGAGCACGTTGGGCGGGTCACTGCTGTCGGCGATGGTGTTGTTGCGCTCGACGGACTTTCGAAAGCGGTGATGAGCGAGGTCGTACTTTTCGAAGAGGGGAAGGGAAAGCGACTTGCAGACGCGATAAATCCACCATCTGGCGCAGCAGTCGAGCTCTACGGACTCGTGCTGAACCTCGAAGAAGACAGCGTGCTCGTCGCGGTTCTCGGTGACACGGCTCGAGTGAGTGAAGGCATGACGGTCAAGTCTACGGGCCGCGTACTCTCTGTGCCTGCGGGCGAAGAACTTCTGGGCCGTGTTGTGAACGCTTTGGGCGAGCCGATCGACGGCAAAGGGCCTTTTAAGAAGACAGCGCTCATGCCGGTCGAACGTCAGGCCTATGGCGTTATCGATCGGCAATCGGTTGCGGTGCCGGTGCAAACGGGCATCAAGGCGATCGATGCGATGATCCCGATCGGTCGCGGGCAGCGCGAGCTCATTATCGGCGATCGAGGCACTGGCAAAACGACGATCGCAATAGACACGATCATCAGCCAGCGAAATGAGCCGGAGGGATCAAGACCGATCTGCATCTACGTTGCGATTGGCCAGAAAGAATCGAAGACCGCGCGCATCGTCGAGCAGTTGCGTCAGGCCGGCGCTCTGGAATATACGATCATTGTCGACGCCCCAGCATCCTCTCCCGCCTCGCTGCAGTATCTCGCTCCCTACGCGGGGGTCGCGATGGGCGAATATTTCATGGATAAGGGCAACGATGTCGTCGTGATATTTGACGACCTCTCGAAGCAAGCGGTCGCCTATCGGCAACTCTCGCTTCTTTTGCGTCGACCTCCCGGCCGTGAGGCGTACCCCGGCGACATTTTTTATCTGCATTCGCGGCTTCTTGAGCGCGCGGCGTGCCTTTCGAAGGAACGAGGGGGAGGATCATTGACCGCGCTCCCGATAATCGAAACGCAAGATGGTGATGTATCGGGCTACATTCCCACGAATGTGATTTCCATTACCGATGGGCAGATATTCCTCGTTTCCGAGCTATTCAACAAAGGGGTGAGGCCAGCGATCGATGTGGGCATTTCGGTTTCGCGCGTGGGGAGTGCTGCGCAACGGAAAGCGATGAAGGCTGTTGCGGGCGGACTCAAGCTCGAACTCGCGCAATTTCGCGAACTCGAGGCTTTTATGCAGTTTGCGCAGGACCTCGATAAGGCGACGGCAGATCGCATTGCTTCGGGTCAGCGCATGGTGGAAGTGCTGAAGCAAAAGAACGGCGCGCCCATTCCCATGGAAATGCAGGTGGCGATCCTCTACGCCGCCGGGCAGAAACTTTTTGCCAACGTGCCTGTCGCGAACGTCACAGCCGTCGAAGCGAAGCTCACGGAATTCTTCGATGCCGAGTGCGCAGAAACGCTTGCAGAGATAAAAAAGACGGGAGCGCTTTCTGATGAGATCAAAAAGAATCTAAACAAGCAGATCGAAGAGTTCAAGCTTGCGCATGCGGAATTGTTTGAGAAAAAATAAGCCATGGCGAGCTTGAAGAACATTAAGTTGAAGATCCAGTCATACAAAAAGACTGGCACGGTCACGCGTGCCATGGAAGCAGTCTCCGCGGTGAAGATGCGCAAGTCGCAGGAGCGAGCTATTTCCGCGAGGCCGTATGCGCGCGCGGGACTGCGTGTACTTGCGGGAATTTCGGGTAGTACAAATGTCGCACGGCATCCTCTTATGCACGCGCCAGTAAATGGCGCCGTAGTGATCGTCATCATCACAAGTGATAAAGGATTGGCTGGCGCCTTGAATAGTGCTGTCATACGAGAAACCGAGAAGTTCATCAAAGAAGAGAATCTTTCGCGCGATGAGCTCGTTTTTCTCTGTCTTGGGAAGCGCGGCTATGAATTCGCGCTTCGTAGCGGATACAAGGTGGTGCATTTTCATACGAACATTTCAGACGCGATCGATGAGCACGAATTTCGCGCTATCACGGATCAAGCGATTGCCCTTTATCTGGGAGGTGGGGTTCGCGAGGTGCGCATTGCCTACACGAATTTCCGATCGGTCTTCGAACAGCACCCGGCCGTGCACAAGGTGCTGCCGCTTTCGCGGAGAGCTGTGGAACACATGGTAGCCGACATTCTTCCCGCGCGCGGCAAGTATGCCGATGTGGGAAATGGCAATGGGGTGGCTGTCTATACGATCGAGCCGGACGCCGACGAGGTCTTGGCTGCTCTCGTGCCACGCCTCGTAAATATTGCGATATTCCATAAGATGCTCGAGTCGAAAGCGTCCGAACATTCAGCGCGCATGGTTGCAATGAAGAACGCGACCGACAAGGCCAAGGAAATGGCGCAAGAATTGACTCGAACCTTCAACAAAGCCCGCCAAGCGGCCATCACGCGCGAAGTCTCCGAGATCACCTCCGGCATCGAGGCAATGCGATAATGCATGCGCGAGCTTTTGATTGCGACAAGGAATAAAGGCAAGCAGCTTGAGATTGTGGCAGGACTCGCAGGCATGCCCTTCAAACTCCTGACTCCCGAAGAGGCGAATCTACCACCCGATTTTGAGGTCGAGGAAACAGCAAACACGCTCGAGGGCAATGCCATCATCAAAGCGTTCCTGTACGGAAAGCGCAGCGGGCGCCTCACGCTTGCGGAGGATGCCGGTCTGGAGGTAGATACGCTTGGGGGGCGACCGGGCGTGATGTCGGCACGATATCTCGATGGTACGGATGAAGATCGCAACCGGAAATTACTCGCGGAGCTCTTGGGAATTCCGTATGAAGAGCGGAGTGCGCAATTCCGCTCGGTCATCGCGATATACGATCCGGAGTACCACGACAAGATCCACACGTGCGAGGGAATATCAAGAGGTCATATCGTGGGTGAACCACGGGGATCGAATGGCTTCGGCTATGATCCTATTTTTTATTATGACGAGTTGGGGAAGACCGGCGGCGAGATGACGCTCGCGGAGAAGGGGAGGGCGAGCCATCGCGGTCGTGCGCTTGCGAAAGCGCGCGAAATCTTAGTTGCAGAATTTACCTAGAAGCTATAAGCTAGAAGCTCGAAGCGAATTCCATTATGTCCAAGGGCGTTGTCACGCAGATCATCGGGCCAGTTGTCGACGTTCGATTTGATGAAGGGCTGCCGCCGATAAAAAATGCGCTTCATGTTAAAAACCCACGAGGCGACGCCTCGTGGGTTACGCTTGAGGTGGCGCAGCACCTAGGACTCAACCGTGCCCGTTGCATCGCGATGCAGGACACCGCAGGACTTGCGCGCGAGGCCGAAGTCACCGATACGGGCGCGCCCATCGCAGTCCCCGTGGGAGAAAAGGTGCTCGGCAGGATGTTCAACGTCGTCGGCGAACCTATCGATGGGATGAAAGCGCCTGAAAAGGTAAAGCGTCTGCCAATTCATCAAGAACCGCCAAAGTTCGTGCGCCAGAGCACGAAGGCAGAGGTTTTTGAAACCGGCATCAAAGCGATCGATCTTCTCGCGCCCTTCATCAAGGGCGGCAAGGTCGGGCTTTTCGGTGGCGCAGGAGTCGGGAAGACGGTGCTTATCCAAGAGCTCATTCACAATGTCGCGAGCGAGCACGGCGGCTATTCGGTTTTTGCAGGCGTCGGCGAGCGCGTGCGCGAGGGAAACGACCTCTACCATGAAATGAAAGAGTCTGGCGTCTTGGAGAAAACCGCGCTCGTTTTCGGCCAAATGAATGAGGTGCCGGGCGCGCGCGCACGCGTCGCGCTCTCCGGTCTCACCATGGCTGAGGCGTTCCGCGACGAGGGAGGCAAAGACGTTCTCTTTTTCATGGACAACGTTTTTCGATTTGTGCAAGCGGGTTCAGAAGTTTCCTCGCTTCTCGGTCGCGTGCCGTCGGCTGTCGGCTACCAGCCCACGCTTGCGGAGGAAATGGGTCTCTTGCAGGAGCGTATCACCTCAACGACGGAAGGCTCCATCACCTCGGTGCAGGCGATCTACGTGCCCGCAGACGACCTCACCGATCCCGCGCCCGCGACGACATTTTCCCACCTCGACTCGACCATCGTGCTTTCGCGCCAACTCGCGAGTCTCGGTATCTATCCGGCGATCGACCCGCTGGAGAGCGGCTCAACGGCACTCACGCCCGAGATTGTCGGCGAGGAGCACTACGCGACAGCCAACGAAACGCGCCGCGTATTGCAGCGTTATAAGGATCTGCAGGACATCATCGCGATTCTCGGTATCGAAGAGCTTTCCGAGGAAGACAAGCGGTTGGTGTATCGTGCCCGCAAGATCCAGCGCTTTCTTTCCCAGCCGTTTGCCGTGGCCGAGACCTTTACGGGAGCAAAAGGCAAGTACGTCTCGCTTCAAGATACCATTCGCGGTTTTGGCGAGATATTAGATGGCAAACACGACGCGCTAAACGAACAGGCATTTTACATGAAAGGCGGTGTTGGGGAAGTTAGTAGTCAGTAGATAGTAGTAAGTAGTCTGAATCAAATGCATTTCACTACTAACTACTGACTATTTTCTACTAACTATGCAAAACACTTTTCATCTCATTATTGCAAGCGTTGGCGAGACGCGCTTTGAGGGCCCAGCAATCTCGGCTACCTTTCCCGGCTCCGAAGGCGAGCTCACCGTGCTCGCGCACCACGAGCCGCTTGTCACGACGCTAAAAAAGGGAACAATTCGAGTGCGTGAGGCGAATCCATCTGCGGTGGGAAGCCATACCTCCGGAAGCAAGGAGTTTTCTATCCAGGGGGGAGTGCTCGAAGTGTCCGGCAATCGGGCCGTAATCCTTCTGTAACATACCTGTGTGGATCCGGTTCTCCGACCAGAAAGTAAGAGAGCGAGGCATTCTTGTTTCGCTCGCTCTGCGTCGTCAGTAATTACTTATTCCATATTTTGTCCGACCGGACAAAATATGGAATAGCGGTTTTCAACACATACATATGATTTGCATACATGTGGCGTTACAATTGCACCATGCGAGTGCTTCGTATCTCGGTTGTCGTATTCGTTCTTGTAGGCCAGGTCGCATTTGCGGCTGATATTTATACCTCAAATGGTATGCAAATAACCTTCTACGTGCCCCACAATGCGCCAAATTGCGCACGATCTATCGAAGGGTGTATCGCGACCTCTCGCCCGGGACTCGATGGAAAAAACATACCTCGAAGTCTCGATGATGTGCGCGCGGGCAGAGCAAAGTACGTAACGCTTGCTTCGTGTCCAAATAATTACAATAAGTTCTATCACCTTGGCACCATAACGTATAAAAGCGCCGAAGACGGGCAAATGCACAAGGTAGAAAATGTGATCGGCTATGTGCACGATACGGGAGGCGATTTCCCCAACGGCTTCAATCGCAAGGGCGTGCACGGATGCAAGAAGCTCGACGTGAACACCACCATTTGTTACAAGTGCACGTCGGATGCGCAGGCGGGTGCTCTTGCGAGTGGATACAATGTCTCATTTGTGCCAAACGGGCTAGGCGTTGCCGACCCGACAGCATTTTATAGCGCGTCATTCCCGGGCCTTTATTCCAGCTATGGTGGACTTGGCTATACAAATACAGCGCCCGTTGGTACTGCCTACTCCAACCTCACGCCCTCTTCGCTTACTCCGAGTAAAAAGAACGCCACCCCCCTTCTGTCTGCGTCCATGCCGCAGTCGAGCATGCTTTTTATTTCGCCGAGTGACGCGTTGTCTACGAGTAATGCGGAATCGCAGTCGCGCATCGTATCAGAGCTCCTTCTGGCTCTTACCGCGCCGACGTCATCTGTAGGTACGCTCTCCGTCCGAGCGCCGCTGACGTTTACGGAGCGCATCGGCTCCGAGAACGCGTCAGGCCTCTCGGCCGAGAACGCACCCAACACCTCATCAGGTGTATCACCGCAGGACGCTACGGCGCCGCAGAGCGCAAACACGTTCCCGTCCTCGTACCGCTCGCCCGATTTGCGTTGGGGCGCTCCGACGCTCTTTCAACACTTTTTTGCGCAGGTTGAGATGATACTTCGTTCCATCATCGATCTCTTGAAACGTTTGTAGCGCATGACCTTCATCAAAGTTGTCGAAAATTTTGTGTGCGGACGATGTGGGGCCGCAGTCGAAGGGGACGGCTATACCAATCACTGTCCCGTATGTCTCTGGAGCAAGCACGTTGATATGGAGCCCGGCGATCGAGCGGCTTCTTGCGGCGGATTGATGGAGCCGATCGCCATCGAGGGAAGTTCCCCCACGTATCGAATTGTGCATCGCTGCACCCGGTGCGGATGTGAGCGAAGGAATTTGTCTTCACCAGATGATAATTTGCAGTCGCTTACTGCTGTTGCCGAACGGAGAAAGGTAGGAGATAATTCGTAACCATGGCCGATTATCAACCCCCGCCGTACCCGTTCGTGCCGTTTGTTGCTCACTACTATGGAGATCAAATCCGACAACTTTTCATCGGCATAGCGGGTGTCATGCTTGCCGGAGCGCCGTTTTACGCCGACGAACTGCGCATGGAATTCCCGTTCGAAGTTGTTGGTGCGCTTATTTTGGTCGCACTTGCGGCACTCGCAAATCCGCACAAACGCTTTATCTTTATTGCAAGCGCGGTTGCAGCAGGAATTGGGACCGCTATCTACGAGGTGTGGGCGCTCTACAGTTATGAGGATAGCACCTGGTTGCAGTTTGCTCTGCGCCAGGCCATCGCAAGTATGTTCCTAATCGCATTCTACTTCAGCATGAAGACAGTGCGCGCATTCATGCTGCACAAAGTAGGCAAGCACGACACGGCTGGAGAATTCGATGAAACGTAACACAAAGAAGATCTTCCTCTTGCTTGGGCATCCCGACAAGAGCGGTCTGTGCGGCTCGCTCGCAGATGCCTATGTGCAAGGCGCCAAAGAGGCAGGCCACGAGATCATTCGCATGAATGTAGGCGAGATGCGGTTTGATCCGATCCTCCACAAAGGATACCGCGAGCGACAGGAGCTGGAACCAGATCTTATTGAATTTCAAAAGAATGTAGTTTGGGCTGATCACTTCGTGTTGATCTATCCCGTCTGGTGGGTCGGCATGCCTGCAGCCTTGAAGGGTGTGTTCGATCGCGCATGGCTCCCGGGCTCGGCTTTCCGCTACATCAAGACCAGAAACGGCGAACGGACGATTCTTTGGCACCGTCTCTATCGTGGGAAAACCGCGCGCATCATTATGACGAGCGGTACCGCGCCGTGGCTCGTCCGGTTTTTGCCCGGAAACGTTAATGCGCAACTTCGATGGGGCATTTTGTGGTTCGCCGGCTTTTCCGTTCGCACCACCTGGTACGGCCCCGCCGAGCATCCCGCTCACGACAAGCGCGAGCGATGGATTCGGAAGGTGCACGATCTCGGGCGAAAAGGAATCTAGCGAGAAAAGTCGACCCCACCCCACGATTTTGTGCGATAATAAGGGGTACATGTCGGACACTGAACTCAACCGAGAGCTTTTTGTGGCATCAAGGCTGCAAAAGGCGCACCAGTTTGCCCGGCTCCGCGCGAAGCGCGGAGTACTCTCTCTCTCTCTCTCTCTCTCGTGCTCGCCGCCGGAGTGGGAGCATCGGCCCTCGCTTTCTCGGGCTATGTTGATTTTCCCAGGGCGACGCACGCGCTCGTGGCGCGCGCGGAAAGCATAGCGGCGCAGCTTCCAAACTTCGCTTCGCTCTTATATTCACGCGATACGCAGCTCGCGGCGTCGGCGGCAAGCGGTTCGGGCTCGTGGATAAGCGGCATCCTGTGCCGATTTTTCGGAGGATGCGAGAGCGATAGCGCCGTGGCAGAGCAACCGCAATCGCTTGCGCCCGCTCTGTCCGATACTTCGCTGCGCAGGGCGGCAAGCGTGCCGCTCGCCACAACAACGATGCAGTATGCGCCGCAACCGGCTACGGAGCGCATTGTCGTTGAGCGAGGCGCGGGCGGCGTTTCGGAAGCCACTCTTGATGCCAAGCTACTTTCGCTTCGAAGCGATCTGCTCGCGCGCATCGCGCAATCGAATACGTCCGGCACTACCTATACGCCGGTATATCTGCCCCCATCGAGCGACGCATTTGTCACGCGCGAGCAGTTTGAGAGACAAACGGACGCGCTCTTTAGGAGCATGGGGCTGATGGGGCGAATCGACAATCTTTCGGGAACGAACCTAACAAGAATCTCCGTTTCCGGCGTCTCTGGCATCACTGACGCCGACATCCCCAACTCGATCACGGCGTCGAACTACCTCCCGCTCTCCGGCGGGACGCTCACGGGCGCCATCACGAACTCTGCCGGGGCGACATCTACGTTTTCCGGCCCGTTCGCCGCTTCGGTACTCAACATCTCGACGACGACGGCAACGTCCACCTTCGCGAACGGCGTCAAGCTCACGGGCGGCTGCTTCGCCGTTGATGGAACCTGCATTACGGGCGGCGGCACCTCGGCATCTTCCACGCTCCTTTCCGACACCAATACCTGGAGCGGCGGCAACGTCTTTGCGAACGCGACCTCAACGAATTTCGCCGTCACCGGCACCGCTTCTTCTTCCATACTCGTCGCGTCCAATTCATTCACGCTTGCCAATCTCACCGGCTTCCTCAAAGCGACCGCCGGAGCCGTCGCGACGGCGCTTGTCAATCTCGCAAGCGACGTGACGGGCATCCTCCCTGTCGGCAACGGCGGCACTGGCTGGAGCAATCTCGCGAGCGGCGCAATTCTCTTCGGCAACGGCTCTTCCGCCGTCGCGACAAGCACCAATTTCACGTACGATGGGACGAAACTTATCGCGTCCTACGCCTCCTCGACCGCGCTCACCGTCTCCGGCACAGGATACTTCGGCACGGCAAGCACAACGAACCTAACCGTCTCCGGTTCGCCCTCCGGCATTCTCGTGACCAATTCGTCGGGAACTGCTTCGGCCTCCACGACAATCGGCATCAATGTCGGCGGCACGGGAGCGACGAGCGCCTCCAGTGCGCGCACCGCGCTCGGCCTCGTCATAGGTACCGACGTGCAAGCGTTCGACTCCGAGCTTTCCGCGCTCGCCGGACTCACGAGCGCCGCGGACAAGTTGCCGTACTTCACGGGGAGCGGCACCGCATCGCTCGCCAACCTTACCGCTTTCGGCCGCTCGCTCATCGACGATGCGGACGCCGCGACCGCCCGCTCGACGCTTGCCGCGGCTGCAAGCGGCGCGAATACCGACATCACCTCGCTCCTCTCGCTCACGCATGCCTCTACCTCTCGTTTTTCCATTTTCGATACGCTCTGGGTCGGCGGCAGCGCCACCTCCACCATTCAAGGCAACACGACCGGCACCTCTACCATCCAAGGATTTCTCAACGTCGCAGGCACCAACTCTACCTCCACATTCTCGGGAGCACTCGCCACCACGTACCTCAACATCACAGGCACAGCCGCCACTTCGACCGCCGCAAACGGCTTCAATCTTGCGGCCGGCTGCTTCTCGATACTCGGTGCCTGCGTGGGCGCGGGCGGAAGCTCGCAGTGGACAACCTCGGGCAGCAACATTTATTACACGAGCGGCTCCGTCCTCATCGGCACGACGACCGCAGGCCGCACGCTCACCGTCTTTAATACCGCCGCAAACGCCCAACAGCGCATCTCCTACGACGCCACGCGCTATGCGGAGTTCTACGTGGACGCTTCCGGCGACCTCCAACTCACCGCAACCGGCAAGAACCTCCGCGCGCTCGACGCCAACCTCTACCTCTGCGACGGCGGCGCGTGTCCGACGACCCCCGTGCAGGGGTACCCTTCGTTCACAAGCCAAGGGAACGCCGTCCTCGCCGGCACTGTCTACACCACCGGCATCGCGCCCGTTACCTGCCCCACAGGGATGATCCCCGTGCCGCCGATGCCGGAAGTCGGCCTCTACAACGGCTTCTGCGTGGACAAGTACGAGGCGAAGTCGAACGCCGGCAACCAAGAGTCGGTCGCCGCAGGGACGCCGTGGGTCTCCATCACGCAGTACAATGCAAGGGCGGAGTGTCAGCGCGCGGGCAAGCACCTCATCACCGAGCCGGAGTGGATGGCGATAGCGAGGAACGTCGAGGACGTGGGCTGGAACTGGAATGGCGGTGTGGCGGGGACCAACCAAATGAGCGACGGTCACTCCGACAACTCCCCGGCGAGCGCGCTTGCAGCTGACGTAACGGGCGACCCCGATGACGATCCGTGCGTCGGCACCGGGCAGACATGCGATACGAGTACCTGGAACTCCCAGCGCCGCACGTACAAACTATCCAACAATCAATACATCTGGGACTTCGGCGGCAATGTATGGGAGTGGGTCGATGAGGCGAACCAGGAAGATTATCCTGTTGCGAACAGCGGAACGGCGGGCTGGCAGGCCTGCTCGACTTCAGGCGACGGTATCTGCGGCAACACGCGCACGACCAACGACCAGTGGTATCGCGGCGCCGCCACTGCCCTGCGCGGCTTCCTCCGCGGCGGCAGTTGGGTCAGTGGCGCGAACGCTGGCGCGTTCACGCTGGATCTCGGCGTTGCCCCGTCGAATACGGACACGGCCTTCGGCTTCCGCTGTTCCCGGTGATGCTGTGTAGAAATCTGGTATCTGATTTCTGAAAATCCGGTCCGAAAAAATTAAGAAAAATATGAAAAAGAAAATTATCAACTGTACACATCAATATGCTCGACCAGCTTGTCATCTTCGAGAAGACCTATCAGCTTATCCTCTGGTTGTATCCCGCCGTGCGCAAATTTCCCAAAGCGCAGCGCTTCGTATTGGGACAACAGATAGAGAATACAGCGCTCGAAATCCTGCGTGGCATCATCCGAGCCAACACCGAGCGCGAGAAGCTGCCGCATCTCAAGCGCGTGAGCGTGGATTTGGATACGTTGCGGATACTTTTGCGCCTCTCCAAAGACCTCGAATTTCTCTCCGTGCGGCAGTACGGATTCGCCGCCGAGCGGGTGAACGAGGTGGGAAAATTATTAGGCGGGTGGATGCGGTCGAGTGCACGATAGGTATGCACATAATCCGAATGGGGGAAGGGGTGCGTCTCATACAAACGGCGGCGGGCTTCATCCGCGGCGGCAATTGGAACAATGGCGCGAACGCTGGCGCGTTCACGCTGAATCTCAACAATGCCCCGTCGAATACGAACACGAACATCGGCTTCCGCTGTTCCCGGTACGCTTCGCATGAATCGCGGCCAGAACAAAAGCTCCACGGAGCCAAGTCAGAGCCGCAGAAGCACACGGACGCGCTCCTTCTCGCGCACGGACTAGACAGTTGCGCGGGAGAATATCGGACCCGAGGACGCGCGAGCGCTTTCTATGCGCAGCCGTCCGGTACCCTCGTCGCATGGAGCGACGTATTGCACTTACGGCGAGGGAGTGGGTCCCGCATAATGATATGAATACGCACGCAGACATATTCGAAAAAGCGTTTTCGCTGGAGAACCTTATCGGCGCGTATCGGCGCGCGCGTCGTGGAAAGCAATCGCGCGAAGAAGTGGCACGCTTCGGGTGGAATCTGGAAAAGAACCTGCTTTCGTTGCGCGCGGAACTCCTCGACGGGACGTACGCGCACGGGCCGTACCGGAAGTTCATAGTGTCGGATTCCAAACGCCGCGAGATACAGGCTGCGCCATTCCGGGATCGTGTCGTGCATCAGGCGGTGGTCGCCGCGCTCGAACCTGTCTTTGAAAAGCGGTTTATTTTCGACAGCTACGCCTGCCGGAGAGGGAAAGGCACACATGCCGGTATCTCTCGTTTCGAGCATTTTGCGCGCGTATCGCGCTACGCGCTCATGATGGATATTTCCAAATATTTCGCTTCCATTGACCACGAAATTCTCCATTCGCTCCTTTTGCGAAAGGTTCGCGATGAGCGAATGCTCGCGCTGTGCCGCACCGTCATTGAAAGTAGCGAGGAGACGCCCGGCAAAGGAATCCCCATCGGCAACCTCACGTCGCAACTTTTCGCCAACGTCTACCTCGACGAACTCGACCAGTATGTGAAGCACGGCTTGCGGGTACGTCGGTATGTGCGCTACATGGACGACTTCGTCATTTTGCACGACGACAAAGAGCATCTGCACGCGTTGAAAGAGGAGGTTACGCATTTTCTCGCCGCGCGACTTCGTCTCACCGTGCATCCGAAGAAAGCGCAGGTCGCGCCCACCCGCAGCGGCGTCGGATTTTTGGGCGTCCAGATTTTCCCGCATCACCGGCTTTTACGCCCGAGTACGGTGAGGCGCTTCGTCGCCCGCGCGAAGGCGGCGAATCAGGGGGGGGTACTTCCGAGGAATCTCTGCGCTCGTGGAAAGAGTGGGCGAGTCACGCGCATTCACGCGGACTTCTCGTTTCGCTTGCAAAGCGGCTTGGCGAGCCGCGCCTCGCGGAGTTTGGATAGCTACTCATTATCAACTTATCAACTAACACATTAATTATGAAAAAACTTCTTTCATTCATCTCGTATCACAACGCGGTGCCTGCCACGCTCATCGTACTCGCGCTCGGCGGCTCCGCTGCCTTCGCGGCGACCGTCACAGGAGTTTTGCCGTTGCCCGCTGTCGCGACGCCGCCGACCGCAACGCAGCCGCAGCCTGTCGCGGTGGATGCCTTCGCACTCCTTGCCGCGAATCCCGACACGTTCGATTTTCGTCCGACCGTGACCGGCGTCGTCGAGACGGACTCGACGTACACGGTTTCGTACTCCATTTCGACGCTCGCGCCACAGGGCAGCGCGTGGGGGCCGTATGAGAAAACGGGAGAATTTTCCGTCGCCAAAGACGTCCTGCCCGAAGACGGCTTGCAGGGGTACGTGGTGCGCAAGCTTGAGGACCTAGAGAGCGGCGAGCGCGCGTACCTTGCGCGAGCGCAGGCGGCGGAAAAAGCGCTCGTGGAGGCGCGCGTAGCGCAGCCTGCGAATGCATTCGCCGCGCTCGTCGGCCTCGCGCTCGACCAGATTTTCGTCCCCGTCATCGAAAAACTGGCCCCGGCGACCGCGCCACAGTCAGCATCGACCGTACAGCCCGCGACGGACAATGTGGCGACTTCGGAGAACGCCGCTCATGTGACTGCAACGACCACCGCGGAGCAGATCGCGACTGACGAACAAAGCACCTCACACGCGACAAGTGCGGCAGCGACGAGTACCGATTCGGTCAGCGAGCCGCAAACGGAAACTACCGCGACAACGACAGAAGCGGTGAACTCCGATGTCTCGGCAGTTGCAACCGAACCAGACAACAGTGCCGCGTCCAGCACCGAGCAAACCACTGGCCCAGCATCGGAACAGGCGACATCTACCACCGCGATGTGAATGAAGGGAGCCCGCCGCGCTCTTTGTCTTCACGGCGGATGCCGAGGGTGGACTCCATGGGCTGGACGCATACCTAGTCGGAAAGAACGAAGGCACCATATTGGATTTGCATTTGAAGCTGCCTGCTTCGCCCTTTAAAGGCGAAGCCCGACCGAGCCCCGTTCCGTCCCATTCAATTTCAAAAAGAATCCCCCGCGAAAAAGAAAAAGCATAGAGAGGCGGAAACGGGGCGATGGCGGGGCGCCGAGGCTCTGCGAGGCGCGGGGCGGCGTTGAGATACCACGCGATCGGAGCGTACGAAAAGGTTGCGAGCCACCACGCGCGCGGAGCGTGTGAAGTTAGTCGAGATTTTTGCTAAAGTAGGTTCGAGCGGAGTGTCAAACCAAAATGATACTGTCCTACCTGTGCAAAGTGAATCTGTCCTAGTCCGGTGAAAGGACGCGTACGCTGATGAGATTATTCCTCATCACATCTGTACGCGTATGACACCGACCACCATCACCATGACAGTAGTTCAATTGCAGAGGTACGAAGTTCTTTCACAGCTGAATAGTGGAACGATGAATGACACCGAAGCCGGAGAAAAGCTCGGCCTCTCGGTACGCCACATCCGGCGACTGAAAAAGATGGTGGAGAAGAAAGGAGCGAGTGGACTCATCCATGGCGACGACCAATGGTACTCGCAAAAAACACGTCGCACCATCAGTTCATTAACAAGCGGACATTTTCATTTTGCGCCCGCTAGGACAGAGTTACTTTGCGTTGACAAGGAAGTTGACAAGGAAGCTCGAAGTTTGCAAAGCCTCTTGGACGAGAGCACAATGGGGCATATGCGCTCCAGAGCTACCAAAGGGGATAAAAGAGAGATACGAGAGGAAACCCACCTGACGCGCCCGCCCCGCATGGAGGGAGCGGTGAAAGAAGCAATGATGAAAGCGGCGAAAAAGCCGAAGAAGCGCCGCACTTCCGAACGTTGAGGTCGATATTATTAAGTTAACGATGCATTGCGACTATTACCGGTAATCCTGTGAGAACTATGAAATCAAGTATTGGGATAGGCACGCTCTTATTTCTTGTGGCGCTCCTCTCCGTGCCGCTTGCCATCACGAGCGCGCAAACCGTGACGACGCCCTATTGGTGCCAAAGTGAACAGACTGGGTATTGGTCGTCCTATCCGTGCGGTTCGTACCTGCCTACCGGACAGGCAGGCAATTACGACTACAGCTACGTGTACAGCTATCCCAAGATGTACTCTTTCTCGTACCGCTACCCGTACTCGTATACCTACCCGTACTTCTACAACTACCCGTACTACAACTATCTGTACCGATATCCGACGCCATCGTGCACCATCATGGTGACATCGTCGTACAGTAGCTCGTACTATGGGTACTACGGTTACTCCTACCTGCCTGCGCAGGCAGGCAACCAACCTGTGACGCTCTCGTGGTCTTCGAGCGGAGCGAGCTCGGCCTATATCTCGCCGAACGTCGGTACGGTTCCGACCTCGGGTTCGAGGACGGTCTACCCGTCTGCGAATACGACCTACACGATGACGGTGCAGGGTCCGGGCGGCTCGAGCACGTGTCAAACGACCTACTACCAGCAGTACTATAGCTACTACCCACACCAGTACTACCAGCAGTATTATTACCCGTACCAGTATTACCAGCCGTACTACTACCAGTACCACTACGGTTATCCTAATTACAACTGGATTTAGGAGTGTCTCATAGGGGCAAGAGGTCGCTCGATGAGAGCGCGACGTTCGTACGTATGTTCAAAGATCGCACTGATGCAGGAAAGAAGCTGGCGGACAAGCTATCCGCGTACCGCGGGCAAAAAGCGGTAGTGCTTGCGCTTCCCCGCGGAGGTGTTGTCGTTGGCTTCGAGGTCGCGCGCGCACTTTCGATTCCCCTCGACATTGTTGCGGTGCGCAAGATCGGCCACCCGTTCTCTCCGGAGTACGCGATTGGCACAATCGACGAGGGTGGGGCGAAGATCCTGAACGAGGCCGAGACGGCGGCAGTGGATCAAAAGTGGCTTGGTGAGGAAACAGAGAGGCAGAGAGAGGAGGCCAAGCGGCGAAGTGCCCTTTACCGTGGAGGAAAAACACCGGCGAATCTCACGGGGAAGGTCGCCATTCTTGTTGATGACGGTATCGCGACAGGCCTCACGATGCAACTTGCCGTCCGCTCCGTGAAAGCGCAGAAGCCCTCGAAGATCATCGTTGCCGTTCCCGTTGCACCTCTCGATTCGCTGCGCGTTCTTAAAGGAGAGGGTGCCAACGAAGTGATCCTCCTCGAACCTCCCGAGGAATTTATGGGGGCTGTCGGAGCGCACTACATGCGGTTCGATCAGGTCGAAGACGA
>CAYRQI010000001.1:37035-47765 GCA_964426425.1 uncultured Candidatus Saccharibacteria bacterium
TTGCGCACGGGAGCGGTTCCAGCCGCTTCTCGCCGCGCAATCGTTTTGTTGCCGAAGCATTGCAAAAAGCTGGAGTTGGAACCCTGCTCATCGATTTGCTTACGCAGCAGGAAGATGAAATATACGAGACACGCTTCAATATCGATTTGTTAACGGAGCGTCTCGGCAGGGTCGTTCGCTGGGTTGGCGAGGAGTTCGCGACGAAGGACCTTGCCGTGGGACTCTTCGGGGCCTCGACGGGGGCGGCCGCCGCGCTCAACGTGGCGGCGAAGTTTGGAAAGCGTGTAGCGGCGGTGGTCTCGCGCGGAGGCCGCCCCGACATGGCGATGGAGGCGCTGCCAGACGTGGTCTCCCCGACACTCCTCATCGTCGGTGGCAACGATTTTGGCGTCATCGAACTGAATGAACAGGCGCTTGCTGCTCTCACCTGCGAGAAGAAGCTCGAGATCATCCCCGGCGCGACGCATCTTTTCGAAGAGGAAGGCGCCCTGGAGAAGGTTGCCACGCTCGTGTCGGAGTGGTTCACACGTCATTTTACAGATGTCGTGCTCAAACGATAGTATGGAGATTCTCTTTCTTGGTGATGTGATGCTTGGGAGGCTCGTGAATGAGCGTTTGAAGAGCGAGCCGCCCGAGTACCCGTGGGGCGATACACTCCCTTTGATCCGCGAGTCGGATGCTCGTATCGTGAACCTCGAGTGTGTGCTCTCCGACGGCGGCTCTCCGGCGCGCAAGGTATTCGCGTTCCGCTCCGACGCGAAGAACATCAATGTCCTGAAATCGGCGGGGATAGATGCCGTGACGCTCGCCAACAACCACTCGCTCGATTACGGCACCGAAGCGCTTGCCGACATGCTGGGGCTCCTTGATCGCGAGGGTATTTTCCACGCGGGAGCGGGCGGGGATCTTGCAGAGGCGCAGGCTCTCGCAAAAATGGATTTTGGAAATGTGTCTGTTGGTTTGCTCTCGGCGACGGATACCGATGAGCCGGGGTGGGGAGCAGAAGCGGTAAAGGCGGGCGTATGGTTTGTGCCGATCGACCTGCGCGACCATCGGGCGCTAGAGCTCTTCGAACGTGCGCGCGCGGCGAGAACTGAAGTCGATGTGCTTATCGTTTCGCTGCACTGGGGCTCCAACTGGGGGTATGAGCCGGAGGCTGGGCACCGCGAATTCGCGCATGCGCTTGTCGAGCAGGGTGCGGACGTTATCTTCGGCCATTCCGCCCACGTGTGCCGTGGCGTGGAGATCTATCGGGGAAAACCTGTTTTCTACAGCGTCGGGGATTTTATTGATGACTACGCAGTCGACGCGAAAGAGCGCAATGACGAATCGTTCATGTTCGTTGTCGATGCAGAGGTGGAACGCGTCGACCGCGTGCGCCTCTATCCGACCGTGATTGTGGATTTTCAAGCGCGGCTGGCGGAAGCTCCTCGAGCGCGGAGGATCGCAGCGCGCATGGAGGAGCTCTGCCGCGAACTCGGCACGAACGCGCGGTGGATCGAGACGGAAGGCGCGCTTGAGATAGAAATACGATCAAGAACATAGCATATGGACTGGCTCACTATTCTTCTCCTTCTGCTCTTTGCGCCTCTCCTGTGGACATGGCTAGAGGAGAGCGGCGCTCGGATAGCGCGCTCGCAGCTTGTGAAAGAACTGGAAAAGGCGCGCGGGAGTAAAGTTGTGACGCTCATTCACAAAAAGCAGAAATATTCGCTCTTCGGCTGGAGGCAGCCTCGTCTCATCGACTTTGATGATGCGGAGGAGGTTCTTAACGTCTTGCGCACGACTCCTCCCGAAAAGCCAATCGATCTTATCCTCCACACGGCCGGTGGCTATGTCATTGCGGCCGAGCAGATCGCCGAAGCGCTCGTAAGCCGCAAAGGTCCTGTGACCGCATACGTGCCGTATCGGGCGCTTTCTGGCGGGACGCTCGTCGCGCTCGCTGCCGATGAGATCGTAATGGACACTCGAGCGATCCTCGGCCGCATAGATCCGCAGCTTCTCGTCGTGCCCGCGCAGTCGGTCAAGAAGGCGATGGACGTGAAAGGAAGGGCGAAGGTGACGGACGCGACGCTCGTCCTCGGCGACATGGCCGAGAAAGCGCTGCGACAAGTGCGGGATATCGTGTGGCATCTCTTGACCGAGAAAGGATACGCCGAGCCTGTTGTCGAGGCAATCACGCGCGAGCTGATCTCCGAGACGCACACACACGATTCGCCGGTGTTTTTCCGCGATGCCGAAAAGTGGGGCCTTCGCGTCAAGACGGACGTGCCGGAAGCAGTGTATAAGATCGTAAAGCACTCGAGCTGATATCCTTACTCTATGGACGCATCATTCGCCATACTTCGCGACAGAAAGACGGGAACGGCGGGGTTCCGTCGCGCCGCACATGTTGTATGCGGAGCGCTTATGGAGGAGATGCAATCGCGCGTAAAGGCGCAGGTGGCTGGGGAGCAAGACATCGTGATCGTTCTCATCCTTCGCGCCGGTATTGCTTTTTTCGAGGCAGCAATCCGTGTCTTTCCCGATGCGCCAGTGGGTGTCTTGGGGCTGAAGCGGAATGAGCAAACGCTCGATCCGCACTGGTACTATGAAAATCTTCCGTCGATCTCTGGCACGTGTTCGGTTGTCATCCTAGACCCTATGCTCGCAACAGGAGGATCGGCTGAGATGGCGGTCGAACGGTTAGAAAAGCGTGGAGCAGACTTGAAGCACACGTATTTTGCCGGCGTCGTTGCCGCTCCCGAAGGGATCGCGCGTCTTGCCGAGCTGATCCCGCGTGAGAACATTGTGCTTGCGGCGGTCGATGAAGGGCTCGATGAGCATGGCATGATCGTGCCGGGTGTCGGCGATTTTGGCGATCGCTATTTCGGATACGTCGGCCGCGCTATTATCGGTTCGTAAGAGGAGTAAAACAATGATCAGGAAAATCAAAGGCAAGTACGTGGTTCTCTCCGAGCGAACAGGTCGGCGCTTCGGGAGCTACGATACGCTTGAAGAAGCAAAGAAGCGCCTGCGGCAGATTGAATTCTTCAAGCATCGTGGAGAGAGGAAGTGATCGTTGTAATACGCTATGAGCCGACATCGGCATTTCTCGAATCAGGAGCTCGCGAACATTCTCTATGAAATGGCCGCGCTCTATGAGATGCAAGGCGTGCAATTCAAGCCACGTGCGTATGATCGGGCGGCGCACGGCGTGGAATCATATGAGGAGAATCTGCAGGATCTCTTTGCGGAGCGTGGCGTCGAAGCGTTTTCTCACGTGCCGGGAGTGGGGAAGGGAATAGCAGATCATCTGCAGGCCCTCTTCACGACGGGACATTTCAAAGAATATGATCGGCTTAAGAAGAACATGCCCGTCGACATCGTCGGTCTGACCTCTATCGAGGGCGTGGGCCCGAAGACCATCAAGACCTTGTGGGAAAGGCTGCGTATACGCAATGTAGACGATCTCGAGAAGGCGGCGCGCTCCGGCAAGATCGCGAAGCTTCCGCACTTCCGCAAACGAACGGAGGAAAGAATCCTCAAGGGCATTGCATTCATGCGTAAAAGCGGCAAGCGCTTCATTCTCGGATTCGTCGCGGCTGATGTCGAACGTTTACGGCGCATGGTCGAACGCATCCCGGAGGTCGAGCGCGTCGAAGTTGCGGGCTCGTGGAGGAGATGGAAGGAAACGATCGGCGACATAGATATCCTCATTACCTCCAAAAAGCCCGAGCGAGTCATGTCGAAAATCCTCGCGCTCCCACCAGTTGCCCATGTGTACGGAACCGGGCCGACGAAAACGAATGTGCGCCTAAAATCTGGCATTGACGTCGACGTGCGCGTTGTTCCCGAGAAGTCGTGGGGCGCGGCACTCAACTATTTCACCGGCTCAAAGCCGCACAACATTGCGCTCCGGATGATCGCGCAGAAGCGCGGCTGGAAGTTGAGCGAATATGGACTTTTCAAGGGCAGAACGATGCTTGCGGGCAAAACTGAAGAAGAAGTTTACAAGCACTTAGGCCTCCCCTATATCGAACCGGAGCTGCGCGAAATGACCGGAGAGCTCGAGGCGGCCAGAGTGAATAAGCTGCCGAAACTCATTGGATACAAGGACCTTAAGGGTGATCTGCAGGTGCAGACGAATTGGACCGATGGCAGTGCATCAATCGAGAAGATGGCAGATGCTGCGGAAGCCGCGGGATTAGAATACATCGCGATCACCGATCACACGAAATCGCTCGCGATGACGCACGGCCTGAACGAAAAACGTCTGCTCGAACAAGTGAAAGAGATCATGCACGTCAACAAAAAGAGGAAGCGCAAAGGAAAAAAGCTCACTATTCTCGCTGGCTCGGAAGTAAATATCCAAAAAGACGGCAGTCTTGACATAGACGATACGGTACTCTCAAAGCTCGACGTTGTCGGTGCGTCTATCCACAGCCATTTCGACCTTTCGCGGCGCGAACAAACGAAACGCCTCATACATGCGATGGAGAACCCGAATGTCGACATCATTTTCCATCCGACCTGCCGTCTCATCAATACGCGTCCGGAGATCGACGTTGATATTGACGCAGTCATCAAAACGGCGAAGCGCACGGGCACCGTTCTCGAGATCGATGCGTTTCCCGACCGGCTCGATCTGCGGGATGAGTACGTGAAGAAATGCGTGCAAGCCGGCGTCTTGCTTTCGATCGACTCCGATGCGCACGCGCCCGAACATTTCTCTGTGCTCAAGTTTGGCATCGCGACCGCGCGGCGCGGATGGGCTTCGAAAGCGAATATCATAAATACGCTGCCGCTCTCGAAAATGCTGGAAAAACTCAAGTAATATGGCGTACTCATTTCACGAGCACACAGCCGATGTGAGGATGGATGTGGAGAGCAAGAGCTTTCCGGCGCTCTTTCGGCAGGCACTTCTCGGGATGCTTGAATTCTTGAGACCCGCCGGGATCGGGAAGGCAGTGAGGAGGACCGTTACGGTGCATTCGCCGGACCAGTCGGCGCTTCTCGTTGATTTTCTCAATGATGTGCTTTCTTTCGCGCAAGCGAATAAAGAAACGTACACGTCGGTACAATTCGAGACACTGCGCTCGAACACGCTCCGCGCGAAGCTTCGCGGGCATGGAATTTCATCGTTCGGCGAAGATATCAAGGCGGTCACGTACCATGAAGCGAACGTGGAACAAGACGAGAAAGGCGTCTGGCATGCGCATATCGTGTTCGACATCTAAAGAGTACAATGGCAGCGATTATGAAATACCATGACGGCAAACTTAAGAAGAAGCGGCCGAAGGTCCACCGCCGCCGGTGGGGAAGACCCGCGGGGCCCGCGCGGCGCGTCTTCATCGGCATTCGGATCAACGGTGATGCGCTCGATGCGCTGCGCGAGCTGCAGGAAGGCCTGCCGCCCATTCCAATGCGCAAGATCCCGAAGCGCGATATTCATCTTACGCTTGTACCGCCATGGATGGAGAAAGACACGGCGGGCGCCGCGAAGCGCATGCGAGAAGCGTTGGAACGGCCGTTCTCATTCCCGCTCAAATGTAAGTACCTCGAATACGGCCCCGATCCAAGCGACCCGCGTCTCATCTGGGTCACATGTCAAGCGTCGAAGCGGCTCATCGAGCTCAAGGGCCGGTTGCTAAAAGCGTTTGGCAAGACGGAAAAAGAGAAAATCCCGTTCATCCCGCATGTCACGATCGCACGTCTCATCGGCTCCTACGGCGACGCATGGAGGGAGCACCACCTAGGGAAGAACGTGCCGGTCGTCATGGAAGTTGAGGCGATCGAACTCATGCAAAGCCCGCACAAAGGTGGCATCGGCTACAAGACCCTGAAGAAAGTCCGCCTCCACCGCGAGGACGAGACCCCGCGCTAACCCCCTCTTCCAACATCCTAACATACTTGAGAATGTTGGGATGTGCTGTGTACAATTGCCAATGATACAATTATCGTATGGTGAAACTGAAAACGGCAAGACAGATGGAGCGACACCTGAAGGGGATAGCAAACCATTACCGGATCGCAATCCTACTTTTGATCGCAAATCGCGGGTCGATGACACTCGATGACATCGTTACGGCGCTTGATGCAAACGAGAAAACCATCGGCGAACATACACGCCGACTTTATACAGCCGGACTCATCAATAAAAAGTGTCGTGGGAGATTCGTCGAACACACGCTCTCTCCGTACGGCAAGTTTTTTGTTCGCTTTCTGAAGGTGTTCCAAGGCCGCACAACAACCCAACATACTTGAGAATGTTGGTATGTTGTGGAGGGCAGATGGGTGGTAGTAGGATTGCTACATGGTCGAAATCTCAAAGCTCAAAAAGATCGAGGAGTATTTGTGGGAGATACCGAAGAGCTACCGCCCGTCCGCTCCCTGGCGGATGCGGGTGCCGGCGCGCATCTACGCAACTCGTACGATGCTCGAAGATATTTCGGAAGACAAGTCGCTTGAGCAGCTCATGAACGTTGCGACCTTGCCGGGGATCGTCGGCTGGGCGCTTGCGATGCCAGATGTGCACGAAGGGTATGGATTTCCCGTTGGAGGCGTGGCGGCTTTTGATTTCGAGAAAGGCATCATCTCGCCGGGCGGTATTGGGTACGACATCAATTGCGGCGTGCGTCTCCTTCTCACGAAGTGGACGCGCGATGAAATCCTGCCGTACATAAAAGATCTCGGACGCACCATCTTCGCCGAAGTACCTTCCGGTGTCGGTCGGGGAGGCCGCTTGAAACTGACGAAGAAAGACTTCGATGACGTACTGTTACGAGGCGCGAAACACCTGCACGAGAGGGGATACGCAACCGACGATGACCTTGCGCACATCGAGTCTGGCGGCTGCCTCATTGAAGCGGATCCTGCGTGTGTCTCGGAGCGCGCCCGTGCGCGCGGCATCGACCAGCTCGGCACGATCGGCGCGGGCAATCATTTTGTCGAAGTAGAGTATATCTCGGAGGTATACGATGCGCGCGAGGCGAAAAAACTTGGCTTGTCGAAAGATCGAGTGTGCATCCTCATCCATACTGGCTCGCGCGGCTTGGGGCACCAAGTGGCGACCGACTACATCCGCGAGATGAACCTCGCTATGCCGCGCTACGGAATTGAGTTGCCCGACAGGGAACTCGCGTGTGCACCCTTCCAATCGCCCGAGGGGCAAGCGTACTGGAAGGCGATGTCGGCAGCGGCCAATTTCGCATGGGCCAACCGGCAGCTCATTACGTGGGAGGTGCGCAAGGCATGGCAGCGCGTGACGGGAGAGCGGGGAGACTCGCTCACACTCCTCTACGATGTCGCGCACAATATCGCGAAAATAGAGGAACACACTATCGGCAGGCAAAAGAAGAAGGTCGTCGTGCACCGAAAAGGGGCGACGCGCGCCTTTCCCGGGCAGCCTGTCATTATTCCCGGCAGTATGGGCACGGGCTCGTGCGTTCTCCTCGGACAGGAAGGTGCGATGAAACAGAGCTTCGGCTCCAGCTGTCACGGCGCTGGCCGGCGGATGTCGCGCCACCGTGCGAGCAAGGAGATCGGCGCAAAAGAGCTGCGTGCGCAGCTCGAGGCGCAAGGGATCGTCGTGAACGCAGGTTCTCGTCGCGGGCTGACCGAAGAAGCGCCGTTCGCCTACAAGGACCTCGAAGAGGTCGTGAACGTTGTCGAAGCCGCTGGCATCGCGAAAAAGGTGGCGCGCCTCCGTCCACTCGCTGTCATAAAGGGCTGAAATACAGGGCTTTGCATATGGATATTTGACGGCTTTCGCGATATGATGCGCTGTCATGTCTCTTAGTATCGGCATCGTTGGCCTGCCCAACGTGGGAAAGTCCACGCTTTTTAAGGCGCTCACGAAGAAGGAAGTATTGATCGCAAATTATCCGTTCGCGACCATCGACCCTTCGGTCGGTGTTGTGCCCGTTCCGGACTTTCGTCTCGACCGGCTTGCAGAAATGTCGCACTCGGCGAAAAAGATCCCCGCGGTCGTTGAATTTGTCGACATCGCAGGGTTGGTGAAGGGCGCTTCAGAAGGGGAAGGCCTCGGTAATCAATTTCTTTCACACATTCGCGAGGTAGATGCGATAGCGGAAGTCGTACGCATCTTCGACGACGAGGACATCCATCATGTTGCAGGCGGCGTTGATCCACGCTACGACATTGAGATCATCGACCTCGAGCTCGTGCAAGCCGATCTGCAGAGCGCAAAAAAGCGGCTCGACAGAGCGGAGCGTGACGCTAAAGGAGGCGACAAAGAGCTCATTGCGGAGCGAGATGTGCTGCGAAAGATCGTTTCTGCGCTCGAATCAGGGCGCCCCGCGCGAAGTGTTTCGCTCGATGCAAATGAACAGGAGAAAGCGAGATCTATGCACTTTCTCACGATGAAGCCGGTGCTGTACATCCTCAACAGGAAGAGTGGCGCGGTCAACGTCGATGCCGAGGGTGGAGAGCGTTGGCGTGAATTGAAAGATTTCCTCGACCGATCTCATGCGCAGTACGTGTTTGTGGATGCGGATGTCGAGCGAGAGCTTTCGGATGTTGGAGACAGCGAGCGCATGGATTTTCGCCGCGAGCTCGGTGTAGCGGACGACGGCATCAACGATCTCATCAAAGCAGGCTACAAGTTGCTGGATCTCCAGACCTTTTTTACGACGGGGGAGAAAGAGAGCCGTGCATGGACAAGTAAGCGCGGGGCGACAGCGCCCGAAGCGGGGGCAACGATACACACCGACTTCCGCGATAAATTCATTCGCGCCGACGTCATTCACTGGGACAAGCTGCTTGAATGCGGCTCGTGGGCAAAAGCTCGCGAAAAGGGCTTGGTTCGCACGGAGGGCAGGGAATATATTGTTCAGGACGGAGACGTCATGGAATTCAAGGTGTAGTCTTGTGCAAGTCAGACGTGCACAAGCAGGACACGATTGTTCACATTGCGCAAGTCTATACGTGGCGTTAGAATGCTTCCATGGATAAACCTAAAGTTACTCCGAAGGATTTCTTTCTCTGGGCAGGCGCGATGATCGCCCTCTATGGGAGCGTCATTTCGTTTATCGTTCTTTTATTTGAGTACATCAACAAGTCATTTCCCGATCCGCTCGACTACTATGTCGATCCCTATTCGGGAGGCATACGCTTTGCAATGGCCTCGCTCATCGTTCTTGTTCCCGTCACCATTCTCCTCATGCGTTTTATCAGGAGCGATATCGCGCGGGAGCCGATGAAGAGCGAACTTTGGGTGAGGCGATGGGCGCTCGTGCTCACGGTCTTTGTTGCCGCCGCGGCCCTCGTGGGTGACCTGATCACGCTCATCAATTATTTCCTCGGAGGCGATCTCACGACCCGCTTCATTCTAAAGGTCATCGTGCTTCTTGTGGTTGCAGGCGCGATCTTCTTCCATTTTCTTGCCGACCTGCGCGGCTACTGGAGTGCCAACCCGGAGCGCGCAAAAATGGCCGGCCTTGCAGCGGGCGCGGTCGTGCTCATAGCTATCGCCTCGGGCTTCTTTATCCTTGGCTCGCCCGCCGAAGTGCGACTCGTTCGCCTCGATGCGCAGAAGGTGAGTGACCTGCAAAACATCCAGTGGCAGGTGGTGAACTACTGGCAGCAGAAGGAAAAGCTCCCGGTCTCACTTGATGAGCTCAAAGATCCACTAAGCGGCGCCGTTATTCCCGTCGATCCACAAACCGGAGAGTCATACACGTACGAGGTCACGGGCAGGCTTTCGTTCAAGCTCTGCGCGACGTTCAACAAAGAAGGCGTTGGTGATATCTACGCTGCTCCGCGTCCAGTTGCAGTGGAAGGTAAAGGCGTCGAGAGCGATAGCTGGCAGCACGCGGCAGGTGAGGTGTGCTTCGATCGGACGATCGATCCTGAACGGTACCCACCATTCAGCAAGACCAGGTAGCGTCTCCTTCTCTGGGTTTTCGCACGTTTCCGCGGTGTGGTACTCTTTTCCAATGCATGGCTACAACCATCGAAAGATAGAACAAAAGTGGCAGAAAGAATGGGAAAAGAGGGGTCTATATAAGACTCCCGACAAAGCTAAAGGCAGGGATAACTTTTACCTCCTCACAGAATTTCCATACCCTTCTGGCAATCTCCATGTGGGGCACTGGTACGCATTTTCGGTGCCGGACATTTTGGCTCGAGCGCTGCGCATGCAGGGCAAAAACGTGCTCTATCCGATAGGGTTTGATGCCTTCGGGTTGCCTGCCGAAAACGCCGCTATCAAACACAAGCTGAATCCCCGGAAGTGGACGTACGACAATACCGCCTACATGAAAAAGCAAATACGCTCGATGGGCGCTTCGTTCGATTGGTCGCGTGAAGTCATCACATGCGATCCGGCCTATTACAAATGGACGCAGTGGCAGTTTTTGCAGTTTTTCAAGAATGGTTTGGCGTACCAAAAGGAGACCGCGGTGAATTGGTGCCCGAAGGACAAAACGGTGCTCGCAAATGAGCAAGTTATCGAAGGCAAGTGCGAGCGGTGCGATACGGAGGTCGTGCAAAAGCACATGCTCCAATGGAACCTGAAAATCACGGATTATGCTGACAGGCTCATCAAAGATCTCGAAGGGCTCAACTGGCCGGAACCGATCAAAGAAGCGCAACGGTCGTGGATCGGCCGTTCCGAAGGAGCCGAGATCGACTTTCCACTGGTATTCGAAAAACAAGACAGGCCAAAACAGCATTATGTCTTTCTGCATGGTTACAAAGGTTCTCCGCAAGGGTCTTTTCATCAATGG
>CAYRQI010000001.1:47775-56094 GCA_964426425.1 uncultured Candidatus Saccharibacteria bacterium
ATCAATGGTTGAAGCGTGAGCTGGAGAACCGGGGGCATCGTGTAGAAGTTCCAGAGCTCCCCAATCCAAACACACCTAAAGAATCGGAACAGATCCAGAAGGTAATTGAGTCATGCGAGATAAACGAGAACACTATAATCGTCGGCCATAGTCTTGGTGGGATGGTTGCCATGAAAGTCGTGGAGAAATTAAACCGTCCAATTGCGGGGCTGGTGCTGGTTGGGTCTGCCATCAACGCCAAATTCCCCGGTGCTACTGAACGATCCTACTGGAAAGATTTCAATTGGGACGTCAACTACGAAAAGATTAAGAAGCTGGTCGGATTCTCGGTGATCCTATCGGACCTTCAGGAAGGTTTCCCGCGAGTGCCATATCTTAAAGACCTCGCGTCAAAGCTGGGGGCGCGTCTCGTAGAAGGGAATGCAAACGAGAAACACTTTATCGGCAAAGAAGAACCGATGGTTCTGAAATCCATTCTCCCTCATATAACTGTCTTTACGACGCGTCCAGACACGCTCTTCGGCGGCACGTATCTCGTTCTTGCTCCAGAGCATCCTTGGCTAATACAGCTTCTAGCTTCCAGCTTCGAGCTTCTCAAAAATGCAGAAGAAGTTAAAAAATACGTGGAACATGCCAGGAAGAAAACGGAACTCGAGCGTCAGGAGAGTAAAGAAAAGACCGGCGTTGAACTCAAGGGCGTGAAAGCGATCAATCCCGCGACGAAAGAGGAAATTCCGATATGGGTTGCCGATTACGTACTCAGTCACTACGGAACTGGCGCTATTATGGCAGTGCCCGCACACGATGAGCGCGATTTTGATTTCGCGGCGAAATACGGTCTTCCAATGGTCGAAGTTGTGGAACCTCTCATTGTTCGCACGAATGGACACGACGCAGTACGTTCTGACAAAACCACATTTGATCGAACGGCTGTGATGGTCGTTGTCAAACATTGGGTGGAAGACAAGTACCTTTGTCTCGAGTGGCAAAAAACTGATTTGAGGGGTTTTGTCTGCGGCGGTATCGAGAACGAAGAGACTCCGGAGGAGGCAGCCGCACGTGAAATCAGGGAAGAGACAGGATATAAGAACATCCGATTCATTCGACGGCTCGGTGGCACCGTGCATTCGCGCTTTTACCATGCTCATAGAGGAGAGAACAAGTACGCTCACTTCACGCCAATTCTCATGCAACTGGAGAACGGCGAGTATGAAGAACCTAATCAACGTGAAAGAGAGTTACATAAAGCCGTGTGGGTGGAGACCGGTAAGCTGAAGAGCTTCATTAATCGAGAGGACATGGCCTTGGTGTGGCAGCGGGTAGCGAAACCTGGTGCGTACGCGGGAGGGGGGATACTCGCACATTCAAGCGAATTCAATGGAATGAATGCCGGAGATGCGGGGAAGGCGATTGTAAAAAAGTACGGCTGTTCCAAGGTGACGTATAAGTTGCGTGATTGGATCGTGAGCCGGCAGCGCTACTGGGGTGTGCCGATCCCCATCATCCACTGCGAGAAGTGCGGCGCACAAGCCGTACCCGATAAAGATTTGCCGGTAAAATTGCCGGAGGTGAAAGGTTACCTTCCCGATGGACGAGGGAAGTCGCCACTCGCAAAAGCAAAGAAGTGGGTAGCTGTGAAGTGTCCGAAATGTAAGGGAGATGCGGAGAGAGAAACCGACACCCTCGATACATTCGTGGATTCATCGTGGTACTTCTTGCGGTATGCCGACCCGAAGAATAAAAAGAAATTCGCGGACGCAAGAAAGATGGCGAATTGGATGCCAGTCGAGCTCTACTCTGGTGGTGCCGAGCACACAACCATGCACGTTCTATATTCACGTTTCTGGCACAAGACGCTTTTCGATCTCGGCCTCGTGAAGGACACAGAGCCATACACTCGACGGATGAACCGTTCACTTATCCTTGGGCCTGACGGACAGAAAATGTCGAAGTCGCGGGGCAATGTCGTTGATCCTGATGAGGTGGTGAAGCGCCTCGGCGCCGACACCGTGCGCATGTACTTGGCATTCATCGGCCCATACAACGAAGTCTCGAGTTACCCGTGGAATCCGGATGGCGTCGTAGGCGTCCGGCGCTTTTTGGAGCGAGTCTGGAGAATAGGGCAAAAAATACAAGCTCGAAGCTCGAAGCTCGAAACTCTTGAGCCACTTTTGCACAAAACCATCAAAAAGGCCGGCGAGGATATCGCCGCGCTGAAGTTCAATACAGCAATAAGCGCACTCATGATTTTCCTGAATGCAGTCGAGAAAGAGAGTAGAGTGGGGAAGGATCAGTGGAACGTATTCTTAAGACTCCTCGCGCCGTTTGCGCCGCACATTGCCGAAGAGTTGTGGGAGCGGACAGGCAACAAGAAATCCGTGCACCTGTCGAAATGGCCTCTGTATGATCCTTCCAAATTGAAAGAGGAGGTAATTACTATTGCTGTTCAGGTGAACGGCAAGACGCGCGGTGAGGCGCAAGTTCTTTCAGATGCGGACAAAGCAGCTATCGAAAAAGCCGCACTCGAGGCTGTTGCCTCGCACCTTGAACGGAAACGGATCGTGCGTACTATCGTCGTTCCAAACCGCTTGGTGAATTTTGTCGTAAAGTGAATGGAACAGGATATCACTCTCTGCCATGCGGCCGCATGGTAGAGAGTGATCATTCTTTTTTGAACACGCGCGGGCCTGCGGAAGTGTCTTCGATCGTGTAGCCTATCTTCTGAAGTTCGTTGCGGAGCATATCGGCGTGTTCCCACTTTTTTTCCTTACGTGCGCTTTCTCGTGCTTCTACCATCATACGGATTCGATCAGGAAGGTCGGAGAGCTCGACGGGCGTTCCGAATATCTTCCGATACAGGTTTGTGGCTTTAGGATCCTCCTTATCGAGTCCTAGTCCGAATATCTTATCCGCATCGAGCACTCCTGCACGGATGTTTGCCCCGGAAAGTCTTCGGTCTTTGACCATTTCCCACAGCGCGCCAAGCGCACCCGGCGTATCAAGGTCGTCGTTGAAACGTTCGTGGATTCTGGCCTTCCAGTCGGCGGGCGCTTTGCCATTTTCGGGTTCGGCGTCAACAAATCGGCGAAGTTTCAGGAAGGAGGTTTGCGCTGCGTCGAGTGCCTCCCACGTGAAGTTGGATGGCGTACGATAATGAGCGCCTAAGAAGAGGTAGCGCAGCGACAGCGGGTGGAAGCCGCGCTTCAACACGTCGGAGAGGTAAACAACATTGCCTTCTCGCTTCGCCATTTTGCCGCCCTCAAGCTGCACGTGCGCGCGGTGCATCCAGAAGCGAGAAAGCGGCTTCTTGCCCGTCGCGGACTCTGATTGCGCGATCTCATTGTTATGGTGGATGGCGATGTGCTCGATGCCGCCGGTGTGGATGTCTATCTGCTTGCCGAGAGTCGCATTAATCATCGCCGAGCATTCGATATGCCAGCCGGGGAAACCCTTTCCCCACGGGGAGTCCCATCCGATCTCGTTGTTGAACTTCCAGAGCGCGAAATCTGTCGCTGTGCGCTTCGTTGCCTTGCTCTCGATGCGCGCGCGCGATGTGTCTGTTTTTTCGATGCCGCCGAGCGCGCCATATTCAGGGAAGCGGGATGTATCGAAATAGATGCCATCTTCTGCACGGTACGCCAGCGTTTTGTCCTCAAGCGTTTGGATCATCGCAATTTGCGCGCGGATATGGTCGCTTGCGCGGGGAAAGATGATGCGCTCCGTATCAATATTGAGTGCGCGCAAATCCTCAAGAAATATCTTGGTGTAACGTTCGCCCAAGTCGCGCATGTTCTCAAGGGTGAGCGATTTCCCCTCGCGCCGGAGGCCTTTGCTCATCTTGTCCTCGCCTTCGTCTGCGTCCGAAGTGAGATGTCCCACGTCGGTAATATTGACGACTTGTTTGACGGTAAAGCCGTTGTACTCGAGGGTGCGCCGTAGCACATCAGCAAAGACGAATGCAGAGAGGTTCCCGATGTGCTGCACGTCGTAGACCGTTGGTCCGCAGTTGTACATGCGCACAGTGCGTACGTATCGCGGAAGTGTGAATTCTTCCTTCGATTTAGTAAGTGTGTTGTAAAGAAAGAGCGGCCTGCGAGGTCTCTTTTTTATGCCGAAGAAACTCTTTAGCAACATTAAGCCATTATACCCCTCACAGCCATTTCCTGTGCTTGAAATACCACAGCATAAGACCGCCTGCGATCCCGACGATGCCGACGATAATCCAGAAGTCATGTTCTCGGCCGATGATCGGATTAGATGTCGCATTGATATCGAAAATAGCGACAAAAAGTGAGAGGGGGAAGGTGAGAAGTGCCATGAGGGTAAGCGTGCGCATTGTTTCGTTTTCTTTCGTGGAGAGCAGTGAATTGTTGGTCTCGCGCAGCTCGTGGAGCGAGTCGGTGTTCCGCATGATATGGTTGTGGACGCGGTAGTATTCATTAGCGAGTGCGCGGAGGTACGGCGAGAATTGTTCGCCAAAGAATCTCGCGCCGTCGGCCTCGAGCGTCTTCAGGGCTTCGCGGTGCGGCTCAATAGTCTGGCGCATGTTGAGGAGGTCGCGCGCGGAGCGAGAGAGCGCCTTTACCATCTCCACCTCGTGACCGGCAAAGATGTTCTCTTCGATGTGCAGAAGATCACGCCGCACGTGATCAATCTCGTGTTCAATGCCCCGATAGAGCTTGCGCAGCATGTAGAAGAAAAGAAAGCCCGCATGTTCTCCGAAGTGTTCGCGCTCGAGTATTGAATTGACCTCGAAGACTTTGGAAAACTTGTGCAGCGGATCGATGATGTCATAGTGCGTCGTGATGATGAAATTTCGGCCAATGACGAAATCAACCTCCTGCTCGAATGGTGTGTCTGGATGTCGGGGCGCCGGAAAATGCAGGATGACGTACACGTACGCGTCGTAAAAGTCCACGCGGGGTTTGGTAGAAGGAAGAAGCAGCTCCTCCGCGAGAAGGGGAGTGAGAGCGAACTCCCCGGCGATCTCATGCACCTCCCGATGGGTCGGTGATTCGAGATCAACCCACGTAAGTTTGCCATACGTATGCCGGGAGATCATAGAGAAATAGTAAGTAGTAAATAGTAAATAGTAAATAGAGAAATTCGGAAAGCTACCCGAAGGTATAGTCTCTGTTATAATCCGAACCTATGTACGAAAATGAAACGCGCAAACTTCCGTTTGCTGCTCGTCCTCCCATTTCAGCACAGAGCGCGCTTGCAGGCGGGATTGTGGTTCTCGCGCTCGGATTTGCGCTTGGCTTTACTATCGCCAGTTGGGCAAACGCCGGCGCGGCGGGATCGGCTGGCGCTCCACCTGATGTCGATTTTACACCCGTGTGGAGGGCATGGGAGGTCATTGACGAGAAATTTGTTCCTGCGGCGGTTGCGACAACGACACAAGTTGCCACCTCAACCGATGCGGCATATCAGGAGCGCGTATGGGGAATGATACAAGGTCTCGCGAAGTCGCTCGGTGATCCGTATACCTTTTTCCTCCCGCCGAAGGAAAATGAGATCTTCAGCGAAGACATCAGTGGGGAGTTCACCGGCGTTGGCATGGAGATCGCGGTGCGTGATCAGGTTCTCACTGTCGTTTCACCTCTCAAGGGTACGCCTGCCGAGCGCGCGGGGATCTCGAGCGGCGACAAGATTCTCGAAATCGACGGTGTTAACACGGATGGCATGGATATTTCGGATGCTGTTTCCCGCATCCGCGGGCCAAAGGGAACGCAGGTGACGCTTCTCATCATGCGCGAAAGCTTTAGCGAAGCGCGAGAATTCAAGATCACGAGAGATGTTATCAATGTGCCGATCATCGTGACCGAGATTCGCGACGATGTGTTCATTATCGAGATACGAAGCTTCACCGCCACCTCGCCCGAGCTTTTCAGACGCGCACTGCGTGAGTTTATAGAATCAGGGAGATACCGTCTTATCCTCGATGTGCGGGGAAATCCCGGCGGCTATCTGGATGCAGCCGTTGATATGGCGAGTTGGTTTCTGCCTTCCGGGCGTATCATTGTGACGGAAGATTACGCAGGACACGCCAATAACATTCTTCACCGCTCGCGCGGCTACGATATCTTCAACGAGAATTTGCGGATGGTGATGCTTACCGATCGCGGGAGCGCATCGGCTTCGGAAATTCTTGCTGGGGCTCTTCGGCACTATGGCATTGCGACCATTGTAGGGGAGCGGACGTTCGGGAAAGGCTCCGTGCAGGAACTTGTCGAGATCACCTCCGACACGGCGCTAAAACTTACGGTCGCGCGCTGGCTCGGACCCGATGGGGAGCAAATTCCTCTCGACGGATTGGTACCGGATGTCGAGGTGAAGGTCACCGAGGAAGACACGAAAGCCGGAAAGGACCCACAACTAGAAAAAGCAATCGAGGTAGTTAGTAGTCAGTAGAGAGTAGTAAATAGTAAAAGCAGAAGAGATGCTGTATTCTATCCACTACCAACTATTTTCTACTGACTACTTACTATGACTATGAAGGTGATCATGGTGCAAGACGTCGGCGGCGTAGGGAAGCGTCACGAAGTGAAGGATGTTGCCGACGGCTATGCGCTCAACTTTCTCATTCCACGTGGCCTCGCGGAGCAGGCAACATCGGAGAAACTCATAGCGCATGAGAAGCGCATGATGGAGGAGGCTGCTGCGAAAAAGGTCGAGAAAGAAGAGCTTGCGAGACTGATCCAGTCGCTTGAGGGTGCGCGGATTGAGATCAAGGCGCGAACAACAGAGAAAGGGGGACTCTTTAAGTCAATCGGCACGAAGGAAATCGTCGCCGCGTGCGTAGCGCAAAGGGGTGTGCATATTCCTGAGGAGGTTGTGCGGATCAAGCAGGCGATCAAGTCCACGGGCGAACACGCGGTGGAGATCGCGGCACCGGACGCGAAGGTTGGGGTAACTGTCGTTGTTACTTCTGCATAGCCGTATACTTGCTTACACATATGGTGCTTCACAAAGCGGGCCTTGCACTCGGGTTAGCTTTGGCGGTTCCGGTTGTTGCAAGTGCGGTCACGGTCAACGAACTCAGAGCTCAAATCGAGGATTTGTTACGTCAGGTGCGCATCTTGCAGCAGCAGTTGGTAAATCAGGGCGAAATGTCTGCGAGCGAACAAAACCCATTTTGTCTGATTCTCGAGCGCACGCTCCTGCGTGGCTCACTGGGCGACGATGTGACACGCTTGCAGAGAGTTCTTGTCACAGACTCTTCTATCTATCCAGAAGGGAAAGTAACAGGCTACTTTGGTCCGCTCACGGAAAGAGCGGTAGCTCGTCTCCAAGTGCGTGTGGGTATTACGGGGGGAGATGGTATCGTTGGACCCAGAACGCGCGCATTCTTCCGCAATGCATGCGTGCAAGTACTGCCGACTGCGTATTCGACGCAGCCGACTCCCGCGCCTCCACCTGCTGTTCCTGAATTTCCTCCGGTATCCGCCGAAGAACGTCAAGAGACAGTATCACCAGACACGACACCGGTCAGCTCTCGCATTCAACTTCCCCCAACGGCAAACTTTATATCGGTGACGACAGAACAGAGCACGCCTAATCTCCGACAGTAGTGCAGCGACCGTCACAATTCTCGTTCGTGGTTCTGTTGCACAAGACTCTGGTACGTCGAACACAAGTGGCAGTTCGTGCACATACAACGGAACCACATTTGCTCATGGAGCGATAAATACTCTCTGGCCAAGCGACTCGATTGTTCCGCCACGTTGCTGCTCTGGAGAGTGGAAGAATGTTCGTCAGTGTCCAGCTACAAACACAACCACCGATGGCTCGTGCGTCGTGAATAATGCGTATTGTGGTCAAACAGTTGTTCCGAACGGAGAGTACGCTTACTACTCCTGCTGTGCTGTCGGCACTGCCCAATTATGTCAAAATGGTGTTCTAGTTCCACTGCCTGCCGGAGAGAATATTGCCAGCCGTCCCAGACACACGACCAACTGTCCTGCGGACCCGGGATATTGGACGCGGTCCGATGTCCGCACAAAGGAAGCCATTGAGCCTATACGCAATGCCCTTGACAAATTATTGCAGCTAAACGGTATTTACTTCAAGTGGAAAGGTAGTCCAATACCGCAAGGACACCAAATGGGAGTGATTGCGCAAGAAGTACAAAAAGTATTTCCCGAAGCCGTCGTCGAAAGCAGTGGCGTTCTCTATGTCAATTACTACGCGCTTATTGCGCCAATCATCGAAGCGCTGAAAGAGCTTAAACTCCAAGACGACGAACTCCACGCGCAACTCTCTATTTAAACTATTTAAAAACAGCAGATTCGAGTTTTTTGATGCGGCTCGCGTGTT
>CAYRQI010000002.1:0-26199 GCA_964426425.1 uncultured Candidatus Saccharibacteria bacterium
CTGTACTGCCGAGCGCTGTGTTGCCACCCGTGCGCGCCCTCGCACGCGTCGTGCTTGTGATCGCGCCGCTCGAGGTGGAGGTCGCCGTGATGGAAGAGCCATTGATGTTTGCGGTCGTCGAGGCAAGCTCAAGATCTATCTCTGTATCATTCAGCGTATTTGACGATGAGGCTGACGACGATGCGCTTCCTGTCTCGACATATCCTCCGTTGCTCGCATCTCCGCCCGCTCCGCCATCTCCCGCCGTTGCGCCTGCGTTGTTGAAGTTACCGCCGCCAGTGGTGGAGACTGATCCTCCCGCTCCTCCCGCGCCGCCGGTGCTGCCGAACGCTGTGTTGCCGCCTGTGCTTGCACTCGCGGTCGTTGAGCTTGTAATCGAGCCTGAATTCTCGACGATCACCGTAATGGAGCTGCCGTTAATATCCGCAAAGGCAACTGATGCGACTGCGAGCGCACCGACTATTGCGGCAAAGAACACTACCCACGCATCTTTGATTATGGACATACGTTAAAACTGGTAAGCGAATAACGCCTGCACCTTCGTGCGGGTCGCCTACGCTTCAGGCATCGATACAGCCGCCGCGCTGTACTGATCGCTGGTTCCCCTTTTCCAGATCAGTGCAAAGCAAAGAAATCATACCATGCGATACGACCTCTGTTGGTCAGAGTGAGACATAGGTGTGAATTATGTATGAGCACCTTGTGGAATCATTGAGAACGAGACGAAGCGCCGCAGCCCAAAATCGCCCGCCGCGGCCAGGGAGAGGTTTTTAGTAGACATGCCCTAGTCGATCGAGAAGATTTTGGAGGGCGAGCGGCGACCGCGGATGATACGAACGCGATTCTTCGGCACCTTGAAATGCAGCGCGACAAGCTCAACGGCACGGCGATTCGCCGCGTTCTCAAGCGGCTTCTCCCGCACCGATATCTTGAGCGTATGCGGCGATAGTGGCTCGAAGCTCTCTTTGCGGGCATTTGCGCACACTCGCACCTTCACCAACATGCGCATACCATACCATCAGCGCAGAAAAACGCAGCCATAGTCGCCGCTCGCTTGGCCGTCGCTTGCTCAAAAAGACACAGGCAAGCTCGTTATTTTGCTCGCTTAGCCAAGCTATAATAACGCAATGGCACTCGATTCCAGAACTCTTTCTGCAAGCTTCTCAAGCATGTCGGAAGCTGCTACGGCAGAGGCGCTCGAAACCGACATTCACCGTGGCCTCTTGGAAGAAGAAGCGAAGCGGCGGCAGGAACTATTCGGCGCAAACTCGATCGAGAAGGTGCACCGCGCCTCCTCCCTCGGTATCTTTTTCAAACAGTTTGAAAGCCCCTTGATCCTCATCCTCCTCGCCGCAGCGACAACGACACTCGCTATCTCCCACTATCGCGATTCGCTCTTCATCCTCATCGCCATTCTTGCGAACGTGGGATTGGGCTTCTTTCAGGAACACAAAGCCGAACGCGCGCTCTCCGAGCTCAAGAGCTACCTGCGCGAGCGCGCGCGAGTCGTGCGGGCTGGGAAAGAGCGTGAGATCGATGCAGAGCGCCTGGTGCCCGGCGATATCATCCGCCTCTCGCAGGGCGACCGCGTGCCGGCAGATGCGCGCATCGTCTTTGGGAACGACCTTGAGATCGACGAGGCGATCCTCACCGGCGAATCACTCCCCGTAGAAAAATCCGCCGAGCCTGTCCCCGCAAACGCTGAACCTGCCGATCAGCGCTCGATGGCCTTCGCCGGCACCTTGGTGACGCAGGGCGTCGGCACAGGGATCATCTGCCGCACCGGAAGCTCGACGGAATTCGGAAAGATCGCGACACTCGTCGCACGCGCAGAACACGAAGCAACACCTCTGCAAATGGCGATCCAGAAGTTTTCTCTCCGCGCAAGCGTCTTTTTGGCGGCACTCACGGGAATTGTTTTCTTCGCCGGCGTCGTAGCGGGACACTCATACATCGACATGTTCCTCACGTCAGTCGCGATCGCGGTTGCCGCTATCCCCGAGGGACTCCCTGTCGCGCTCACGGTAATCCTCGCGGTCGGCGTCGAGCGAATGGCGAAACGAAACGGCGTTGTGCGAAAGCTCGTCGCAGCCGAAGCCTTGGGTGACGTGACTGTCATCCTCACTGACAAAACGGGCACGCTCACCATGGCAAAGATGGAGCTCTCAAGCATCGTGCCGGCGCGGGGGCAAGATGAGAACCGCTTACTCGAGCGCGCGCTCCTCAACGCGAACGTTCTCATCGAGAACAAGGAGGATCCGCCGAACGAGTGGCGCATGAGCGGGCCTATCATGGAAGTCGCTCTCGTCCGCGCATCCGCGGCACGAGGTGTCGACGTCGCACGCGTAAAGAAGGAGGCGCAGATTGGGCAGATGCTTCCCTTCAACGCGGTGAACAAATTCTCGGTCTCGCTGCTGCGCGAGGGCAAGGGCTATCGGCTCATCTTCTTCGGCGCGCCGGACCTCCTCGTTTCTCGCTCGACGCTTCCCGAGGCGGAGCGCCGCGCCATGCTTGCGACGATCGATTCGCTCGCGCGTGAAGGAAAACGCGTACTCGGTGTCGCGAGCAAAGAGACGCATCGGCACCACGACCTTTCCCTATCGCAAAAGCTCGATGCCGAGCATCTCGAGTTTGAGGGTCTGATCACCTTTTCCGATCCGGTGCGGTCGAGCGTGGTCGAAGCAATACGGCGTGTCGAGCGCGCCGGCATCAAGACGGTCATCGTCACCGGCGACCACCTCGGCACGGCAGAAACTATCGCGCGCGCAGCGGGCCTCCCGCTCGACCGAGGCTCTGCCATAGAAGCACGAGAACTCATGCAGTTCGACGATGCTGCATTCGCGAAGCGACTCGCAACGCTTCGCGTCATCGCGCGGGTCTCGCCCTTGGAGAAGGTGCGTATTGTGCGCGCACTCAAGCAATCGGGAGAGGTCGTCGCAATGACGGGCGATGGCGTGAACGACGCGCCAAGTATTAAGGAAGCAGATGTTGGCGTCTCGATGGGCTCGGGCACGGAAGTCGCCCGAAACGTGGCCGACCTCGTTCTTCTCGATGACAATTTCGAGACGATTGCCGCAGCGATAGACGAAGGCCGACAGATCATGAGCAACATCCGCAAGGTTATCGTCTATTTGCTCTCGACCGTTATGGATGAGCTCGTTCTCATCGGCGGAGCGCTCGTTGCCGGCGCCGCGCTTCCCCTCAACGCGCTGCAGATTCTATGGGTCAATTTCTTTTCTGACAGTTTCCCGGCAGTTGCCTTCGCGTTCGAGAAAGACACCGATGGTCTCTCGTCACGCTCACGCTCTTCGCGGCGTGAACTTTTCGACCCGCTGATGCGCTTCCTTGTTCTCGTCGTCGGCCTCTCGTCAAGCGCTTTCCTGCTCGCGCTCTACCTCGTACTGCTGTACGCGGGCTACGACGAGGCGCTCGTGCGCACCTTCATCTTCGCCTGCTTCGGAAGCTACACGCTTTTCGTCGCCTTCTCGGTAAAAAGCCTCGAGAAGAGTATCTTCTCCTACTCGCCGCTCTCTAACCTCTACCTCGTCGCAGGTATCAGTATCGGCGTCGTGCTTATGCTCGCCGCCGTGTACATGCCCTTCATGCAGTCGTTGTTTGGCACTGTGGCCTTGCCGCCGCTGTGGCTCGCGGCCGTCCTCGGCGTGGGAGCGCTCAACATAGGCGCGATCGAGATCGGTAAGTGGCTTTTCCGCGGGCGGTTGCTATGACGTCTTCTATGATGCAATCGAACGCGCGTGTACTCGTCGTTGGACGGAGAACAAGGTCTCGCGTCCGACGCACGCGCCCCCGTGGAGGAAGGACCGCCAAAGGCGGTGTTGGGAAACCGAGAGGTTTCCCAGACGGGGGTCGGGGGCGCGTGTTGCTTGTCGGTGGTTCTGAGGATTTTGTTGGCGCGCCGTATCTCGCAGGCATCTCGGCGCTCCGCTCCGGCGCCGAATCGGTCATCGTGATGGCTCCGGAGCGCGTTGCGTGGGCTATCAACGCACTCTCCCCCGATCTCATGACGCGAAAACTCAAAGGCTCACACCTCACGATGGCGCACGCGGAGACAATCAAAAAGCAAGCGGAAACCGCAGATATCCTCGTGCTCGGTAATGGTGTCGGCATGAAGCCCGCGACAGAGAAGCTGATGCGCTTCCTTATGCGCCTTCCCATGCAAAAAGTGATAGATGCCGACGCACTAAAGGCGCTTCGCAGCGCATCCGTGCAAAACGCGATACTCACGCCAAACGAAGGAGAGTGGCGCTCGCTCGAAACCCGAAGCGACATCCGCGCGCTTTTAAATAATAAGAACATTATTGTGAAGAAAGGATTTCCCACGAAAATACTCGCTAAAGGGCGGACGATCGTCATGCAACGAACGAATAGGGGCCTCCGGAAAGCTGGTACGGGAGATGTGCTCGCCGGTCTCATCGCCGGATACCTAGCGCAGGGACTCTCGCTGATCGAGGCCGCACAAGAAGCCTGCACGACAGGCAATGCTATCGCCGACGTTCTCACAAAGAAAAAGAAAGGTTACTACTTCCTTGCAAGCGACATCGCGAAAGAGCTTAGTAGCATCAAAGCGAGAGCGGGAGCGCTCTTCCGTCTTAAGCGAGGAGGTGTTGTGTTGCGAGGGTCTTCGCGCAGGCCGACGAGGCCGAGCGGGAGCGCGGCGCGAGCACGCGCCGACGCGACCCGAGCAATACAACATCTCCGAGCGACTACTTCAATTTCCGGAAAAATCTAAACAGCCGAGGAGTGAACGGCAACCGCGCTTGCCTGTACATCCAGAAGTAACCGGCAATGCTTACGATGAGCGCTCCCGCAGCCGCCGCGACCAAATCCCACATCGTGTCGGCGTTGCCGTTTTGCCAATCGACGCCGAATATCGAATCAGCGGTAAATTCCACAAGTTCCCACACGACACCGATCGCGAGTGAGAAGGTTACCGAAAAAAATGATACGAAGCCCGGGCTCAAGTCGAGGTGAACTGACTCCTCTTCATTGAGTGTATACACCAAGACGAAGCCCGCGACACCGAGAATGAGACCGGACTGGAAATGGACAACCTTGTCCCAGAGCGGAATGTAATCATAGAAGTTCGCCAAATGACCAAGAAAGAGCGTCGCGAACACGAAACAGACTATTCCCAAATCAAGGGTAAATGGCAGATAGAACCGGTAGCGGTGCTTTAAGACCGATGGCGCCGACATGAGAACGAAAACGAGCACCGTGCTGAAAACGGATGCCCAATCACCTCGAAGCCCGAAGTAGAGAGCCGCAACAAGGATAGCCGCACGCAGCCCGTAATAGACAAAAAGCGTATAGCGGTTGCGGTACGCCTCCGATATTGCGGCAGAGTCCTCCATAGAGAGATCGTAAGAGAGATCGTAGCATACGGAAATCTGCGACCCGGGGGTTAACCCGAAGGTTTAACCTCCGGTAGACATCTATTGAATCGCATTACGTAGTTTTTTTGTATCAGTACCAAGCCCCAGCCCACGGGTCATACAGCCACTGGTGCGGATCGTAGACATAGTCCGGATAACATCCGTAGCCGCTGTAGCAGTAGTCATATGGGTTGTACCAATAACCGTACGTATATGTCGGATAGTAGAAGTACGTGTCGTATGGGTAGTACCAGTAATCGTAATAGTATGTGGGATACGTATACGTCGGATACGAGTACGAGTACGAAGGATATGCGTATGACGAGTATGTGTACTGCGGCGCGCTCACATGCACATACGGAGATGTATTGATGTAGGTGTAAGGTGAGAAATTGTGGTACGAGTAGTTGCCGCTTGGCACCCGATACGGATACGAATAGTAGTACTGGGCGAGTGCCGGCGTTGGCGCGAGGATCGCGAGCACTCCAAGCAAGACACCATATGCAAGCGTCTGCTTCATATCTACAACAGTAGCAACATCGCGATACGCATGGCAAGAGGAGAATAAAGACGCGCCCTGTTTGTTATACTGCCGTCAACTCCATGACAAAAACTATGGCCATAACGCTTGGCATTCTTCTCCTCTTGAGTTTTTTGTTTTTTGTGTCGCCAGTGGGGCGATACGTCGCGAGCTCCCCCTTTTCAGCGATCCGACAGTTAGATTACTAATCCAATAATTCTGTGCCGCCCCACTCGACAACGCTGAATCCTCTTCGCTCGAATGGTTGTATCTCTTGCGGAGTAACATCCTTGTAGTGATCAAGTGCCCTGAAAGCCATAAACACGCGCAGCATCGAATCTGGTTTCGGAGAAATAGAGAGCGGCGCGCTCTTCTCATATTCTTCGCCAACGAACTGAATGAAATTGTACGGATTGTCCTCCATCTTCGGAAGCCAGAAGACAATAAATTCATTGTACTCGCGAGGAATTAGACCCAATTCCGCCAGCTTTGTTTGGAGAAATTCACGCGTCTCGCTCCCCTTCACGACGAATCCTTTCGTTTCGTCTATGTTCAGATCGTATTCCTTCCCCTCCCAGAAGAGGTAGCTGTACTCTCTCCCGTCCGCGAGATTTATGAGCGTGCCATCAGGACGCGCTATCACCCGCCATCCTTCGATGGATTGGTTGTAGGAAGGATAGGTATAGGCAAGCATGCCACCGAACCGCAACTTCACGGAGACCTCTTGTGTGGTGGACGGATACAGATATATAACTGGCTTCTTGACGGCCGTCGGATATGCGTCGTATGGATACCCGGTATCGATCCTCACCCAATCGCCGTTTTTGCATTGGTATCGAACGATCATTCCAGGATCACATGCAACGCAGCGCTGCATGGCCGAATCAGGAACGGCCGTTGCCGATTGATAACCCGAAAGAGGTGTAAAAGGCATAATCGTCCCTTCAGGGAAAGTCTGACCATTCCATATACACGAGGTTGTTTTCTGCGGCGGCGTTCTGCACGCGATAAGCTCGTCTTGGGTGGACTTGAGTTGCGTCTTTGTGAGCGCGAGTTCCGACTGCGCCGATGCGAGCGTCGCGTTTGCAGTGGAGAGCTGACTGTTCACGGACGAGAGCACGCTTTTAGTCGTCGAGAGTTCGGTGCGAGCAGCTGCAGCGTCTTTCTGCGAGGCGGAAAGCTGCGTTTTGAGGTCGGCAAGTTGCGAGTCGAGCATTTGAATGAGTTGTTTCTGGATCGCGATGATTTGATTAAACAACGAGAATGTTTGCGCGTAAAAGTCTTCAGTTGTAAGAGCGCTGGCAGAGAACGGGAGCAGAGCTGCAAGGGCAAGTGCCGCGGCCAACTTTCGTACGGAACGCATGTAAAAAGTATAGAAGTCGGCAACGGAATCGCAAATAAGTATTGGGGAAAAGACTGCCGCTATCTATCGTGTCTCGAGAGCCGATAGCGAAGAGATATTGCATCGTGAGGGTCTTCGCGAAGGCGCGCGAGCGCCAAGCGGGAGCGCAGCGCGAGCACGCAGCGACACGACTCGAAAACAGATTGTGGCGGGATCGCATAAGGGTAATCCACGTTGCTCTGCAAGCGCTTGCAGTATATCCTCCATTGATGACGAGCCGCGTGTACAACTTTAGTGCAGGCCCTGCGGTGCTGCCCGAAGAAGTCCTCGCGAAGGCAAAGAGCGAGCTCATGGATTGGCACGGAAGCGGGATGTCTGTGATGGAGATGAGTCATCGAGGCGAAGAGTTCATCTCTATCGCAAAGGACGCGGAGGCGCGTTTGCGCGCGCTACACGAGATTCCCGACGATTACCACGTCCTTTTTTTACAGGGCGGCGCGTCGCTCCAATTTTCTGCGATACCCATGAATCTCCTGCGCGGGAAAAAACGGATGGCCTATATAGAGACCGGCGCATGGTCCGAGAAGGCGATCAAGGCGGCTAAACCTTACGGCGAAGTCAGTGTCGTGGCCTCCAGCAAGGCAGACAAATATACAACCGCTCCCGATCTCTCCGATCTCCCGCTCGACGACTCTTTTGCCTATCTCCATTACACACCAAACGAAACTATTAACGGCCTGCGCTTGTTCGACATCCCCGACAGCAAGGGAGTTCCGCTTGTCGCCGACATGTCGTCGATGATTCTCTCCGAGCCAATCGACGTTTCTCGCTTCGCCCTCATCTATGCGGGCTCCCAAAAGAACATTGGTCCTGCAGGCGTAACGATCGTTATCGTAAAAAAGGACTTCTGCGGTTATGCTACTTCCACCCCCCCCGACGTGCTCGATTATGCCAAACAGGCGAAAGACGGCTCGATGCTCAACACGCCGCCGTGCTTTTCATGGTACATGGCAGGGCTCGTTTTCGAATGGATCGAGAACAATGGCGGGGTCGAAGCGATGCATAAGCGCGCCAAAGAACGCGCCAAAGTCTTGTATGATGCGATCGATGCATCAGGCTTCTATCGGAACCCCGTGGAAAAATCGTGCCGCTCACTCATGAATGTCCCCTTCGTGTTGAAAGATCCGTCGCTCGATAAAAAGTTCCTCACGGAAGCCGACGCGGCAGGCCTGAAAAATCTCGCTGGTCATCGATCGGTCGGTGGCATGCGCGCTTCCCTCTACAACGCGATGCCGCACAAGGGCGTGGAAGCGCTCGTGTCGTTTATGCGTTCCTTCGAGCAGAAATACGGAACCACGTAAGCTCGACTATGGCGATTGCTATCAAGACGTACAACAGCATTTCCCCCAAGGGCCTCGCCGTTTTTGCCAACGCAGACTACACGGTGGGTCCGGATGTCGTGGACCCTGCGGCGATACTGCTGCGCTCGCAGAATCTTCACAAAGAGACCATTCCTGTGAGCGTGCTCGCGATAGGCCGCGCGGGCGCGGGAGTTAACAACATCCCCGTCGACGAGATGAGCAGGCGGGGTATCGTCGTCTTCAATGCGCCGGGCGGCAACGCAAACGCGGTCAAGGAGCTCGTGCTCGGGGCGCTGATTGCGGCCTCCCGCAACATCGTAGAGGGTGTGACCTACGTGCAGGAACTCAAGAGCGAAGGCGAGGCGCTCACCAAAGAGATTGAAACGGGCAAAAAACAATTTACCGGCATCGAACTAGAAGGAAAAACGCTGGGGGTGATCGGTCTCGGCGCGATCGGCGCCGCTGTGTGCAACGCTGCTGCCGCACTCGGAATGCGGGTGATCGGATTCGATCCATACGTGACGCCCGAACAGAAGGCAAAACTCTCCCCTTCGATTCGCATCCTTGCCGACAGCAACGAACTATTTTCGACGGCGGACGCTATCACCATGCATGTCCCCTATCTGCCCTCGACGCGCAATATGGTGAATGCCGATTCGCTTGCGCGGATGAAAAAGGGCGTTATCCTCCTCAACTATTCACGCGATGGCATCGTTGACGATGCCGCGTGCATCGCCGCGATAAAAAGTGGCACGATTCGCCGCTATGTCACCGACTTCCCGACTCGCGAGGTCATCGGCGTCTCGGGGATCATCACAACGCCCCACCTCGGCGCTTCGACCGAGGAGGCGGAAGACACGTGTGCTGTCATGGCGGCAAGCGAAGTGAAGGAATACCTCGAACATGGCACCATCATCAATTCCGTCAACATGCCGAAAGTGTCGCTAGCGCGAGGCGGTGTCGCTCGTATTGCTCTGATCCATGAGAACATCCCGGATATGCTTGGCGTCATCACGCACGTCTTGGGCGAGCGCGGCATCAATATCGAGGGAGCAAGCAATGGCGCAAAAGATGCGTACGCTTACACGCTTCTCAACCTAAACATAAAACCCGACGAACACGTTCTTGCTTCCCTCCGCGCCATAGCGCATGTCATCCGTGTTCGTCGTCTCTAATCCTCGATAAATTTAAGAAGATCGTTGAAGGATCGCGCGACGGCATCCGCATTTGCGACTACTTTGTCGCGATAGACATGCTCGGTGTAGGCAACGAACGTGTCTGCAGCGCCTTGCTTCTTGATCTCATAGTCGGTCCAGCCGTCGCCGATTATGACGCGCGGAGATGGGAGGGAGGCGCTTGTGATGGCGACGATCTTTCCACCTTCTTGCGCCGTGGGACGCTTCGCGATTCCTGTTGCAATACCTCTCTCGTACACAAATGCATTGGCAAATGTGTGAGCAGGGTCCAGCCCGAGTGTCTCGGCTACCGGCGCGATGATTTCCTCGAATCCGCCGGAAATAATATGGATGCGCTCCCGGTTCGTCTGCAGGTATGCGCGATGCGCGAGAAATGACGGTGTGATGTGATGAATCATTTCGCGAGCGATTCGCGCGACACTCTCGCGCGAAGGAGAGATAAGCGCCATGCGGCGCGCAAGCGATTCTCCAAAAGGTATGGCGCCCTCCATACCGAGCTCCGTGATGCGCTTCACTTTGGCAACAATCTCTTCGCGATCAGATCTTCCGGCAAGAGCGACCTCGGATAGGAGATCGAGAGTTTCGCAATCCACCATCGTGCTGTCGAAGTCGAATATGACGGAAGCAAATTTCATACGGTGGCAGTTCCTAACTTAAATGCTGTCTACCTTATACCTTTTCGGCAGAGTCGCCTGCCAGCACGGCCCAATTGTACCCTATTCCCGACCGCGCATTTCTATTCCCATACCTTACTACTTTCTTGAACCATGGTATGAAAGAGTAGTAATTAGCGCACCCCGAAATGTTTCTTGAATGCGGCATCATTGCCGATTGACTTTGCTACAACCATTCGAAGTTCCTTCTCCGTTAAATCAAACAAAGATTTCAAAAGATCAATTTGACTAGAGCAGTCGAACGGATATAGCCAAACACTTTTTTGCACCATGACAGCGCCAAGTCGACTCACAAGCGCACGAAACGCATTGCGCTTTGAACGCTCCTCTGCAGAAATATCAAACATTATGATGCGCCAGCATTTGTCCCACACTGGAGGAGTTTCCACAGGCTTTAAGAGAGCGCGTTTGATTCGCAACTGAGTGCCATGCTGCTTGCCCCTTTCTGTAAGTTCTATGCGTATGCCTCTTCCGTCTTTTCTAGTTCTAGTCGTTACGCGGACATATTTTTTCCGTTTGAGGTATTGAAATGAGTTGTTTAGTCTCTTTCGACGAATGTTGTCGTTGTCCTTCAAAGCATACCCAATTCCTGCAAGAACAGCAAAAAGTGTCGGAGCGAAAGTGAGCCCTCCCACTATGCCGCCTCCTATCAGTAGCGCCTCGAGCAAACCGCGCGGCGTGTCGTCGAACAGATAATCACGTTTGCCCTTCTTTGGCGATTGTACGATGTTACTCTTTCGTACCATGGTATAGAAGTGTAACATGAGGTATGCTCCGCGGTATCTTCGCTAGCGGCGATGCATCTCTTTCTCCACCTTTGCGACCATGACCTTCGTCTTGATGATGGAATCGGGATTCAGCGACATACTCTCGATTCCCTGCTCTACCAAAAATTTGGCGAATCCCGGATGGTCAGAAGGCGCCTGCCCGCAGATACCGACATACTTTTTTCGCTTGCGACACACGCGTATCACCTCGGCAATGAATTTCTTGACAGCCGGGTCGTTCTCATCGGCGATGCGGTTCACGAGCCCGGAGTCGCGGTCGAGGCCGAGCGTAAGCTGTGTCAAGTCGTTCGAGCCGATTGACATGCCGTCGAAGATATCCAAAAACTCGTCGGCAAGGATGACGTTACTGGGTATCTCGCACATGACAATGACGGGAGTCTTCTGCCCGGAGCGCGGCTCACCAGGTAGCGACTGCGGATGCAGGCCCGCTTCGGCCATCGTCGCGAGCACCTTTCTACCCTCTTCGAGGGTGCGACAAAAAGGAACCATGGGGATCGCATTCGTTAAGCCCATGTCTTCTCGCACGAGATGCAAGGCCTTGCACTCGAGCTCAAAGGCCTCTTTGAACTTGGGATCGTAGTAGCGTGAAGCGCCGCGCCAGCCGAGCATCGGATTTTCCTCATGGGGTTCGAAGTAATCACCGCCGAGGAGCGATCGGTATTCGTTTGATTTGAAATCGGAAAAACGAACGATGACCTGCTTCGGGTAAAACGCGGTCGCGATCTTTGCGATGCCGAAGGCGAGATTGTCGACATAGTAGCGCTTCCGATCGCTCCAGCCGCGTACCTTCTTGTCTATCTTTTCTCGCAGAGCGAGCGGGAGTTTCTTGTAGTGAATGAGCGCGAGCGGGTGCACGCCGACAGAGGAGGCGATGATAAACTCTTCGCGCGCGAGCCCGACACCTTCGTGCGGCAGGAACGATTTCTCGAACGCTGTATCCGGCGTGGCAAGATTCATCGATATCTTTGTTTTCGTCGCGGGAATCTTCCGCACATCACTCTCCCGCACGTCGAATCGGAGCGCCCCTTGAAATATGACGCCTTCAGAGGTCGTCGTATCAACCGTGATGACTTGCCCCGTTTTTATCTGTTTTGTCACAGTCTCCGCGCCGACGACCGCGGTCAAGCCCAACTCTCGCGAAACGATTGCTGCGTGCGAAGTGCGGCCACCCTTGTCGGTCACGATGGCAGCGGCTTTCTTCATCACCGGCTCCCAATCCGGGTCCGTCATCTCGGTCACCAGAATCTCTCCCGACTGCAATTCTTCCATGTCCTTCACGCTCTCGATGATTCGCGCTTTCCCCACGACGATCTTCGAGCCGACCGAGAGCCCTTTTGCGAGAATCGTGCCCGGATCGCGGCGCATATACTCCTTTATCTTCGAGCGATCTTTCGAAACCTGCACCGTCTCGGGCCGCGCCTGCAGAATGAAGAGCTCGTTGGTCTTCCCGTCGAGGCCCCATTCGATATCCATGGGACTCGGCCTTCCGCGTTTTTTCGAATAGTGCTCTTCGATGGTCTTCGCCCAGCGCGCGAGGACCATAATCTCGCGACTCGAAAGCGAGAAGCGCCGCCTGTCGGCCTCACTCGTCATAACGACCCGTACGGGCTTCGCGCTCCCGCGTGGAGCATACACGAGCTTCTCTGCCTTTCCGCCCACACGTTTCCCGATAATGGGAAGGGGCGCTTTGTCTATCATTTTTTTTGCGACGAGAAATTCATCTGGCACCACTCTCCCCTGCACGACCATCTCGCCGAGTCCGTAGGAGGACGTAATCAAAATGACGTCGGGAAAACCGCTCTCGGTGTCAAGCGTGAAAATCACACCGGAAGCGCCGAGATCGCTCCTGACCATCCGCTGCACGCCCACCGAAAGCGCGATCTCATGCTTGTCGTAACCCTTATCGACGCGATAACTGATGGCACGACCCGTAAAGAGCGAGGCGAAGCACGCGCGGATCGCTTTCAACACCTCTCTTTCGCCGCGAACGCCGAGGTAGGTGTCGTGCTCGCCGGCAAAACTGGCGTCCGGCAGATCTTCGGCCGTCGCCGAGGAGCGCACAGCGACATCAATGTTCGTGCCATACTTCTCTTCCATCTCGCGATAGGCGCGGATGATGCGTTCTTCAAGCGCACGCGGAAGTGGCGAGGCGACTATTTTCTTTCGTATCGCTGCACCGACTTTTTCAAAGTGCTTCACGTCGCCCTTTCTCAATTTCCGAAGTTCGTCTTTGATACATTGCTCAAGACCTGCTTCACGCAAAAACAGCCGATAGGCCTCGGCTGTCACGATGAATCCCGAGGGCACGCGGATCCCCCTCTTCCCGAGTTCCCGGAGCATCTCACCAAGAGAAGCGTTCTTGCCGCCGACGAGCGCGACATCGTTCATCCCAGCTTTTTCCATCGGGATCACGAGTCGTCCCGCCTTCATTGCGGCAGTATACGAAAGAAAGAGCAAAAATCAAAAATCACATTGCACATGACAAATCTCCCAAGCGAGACGGGAGTGTTTCCTCGATGAGGCTTTGTTCGAGATTCGAGCGACACGAAACAGGCGCTATGAGACGAGCCCCCGCCGGCACAACATTCGCTAAAGTCCGGGGTCGGTGCCGCGAGTCCCGAGGCGGGGAACACTCCCGCCGAGCGCCCCCTGCCCTTCATGCTGGATTCAGAATCAGCGTGGTGTACTATGATTGGTGGTGTCCCTATTGGTCACGCACCTTCACGCGTATGACCGAATCACGAACCCCACAGGAGATGGCACATGCGGCTCGAGGCTCGCTTTCTGTCATACGTTTGACGACTGAAACGCTCCTCGAAAAGGGCCATGATGAAGAAACGCGGGCTGAACTCGAAACCATCCTGAAGCAGGTCGACCAGCTCGCAGAAATCATGACCGAGCTCTCTCGGACAAGAAGATGATATGCCAGCATTTTCCGGGCGTGCATACGCATTCTCACTCGTGATCGTTTTTTTCACGTACCTCGGCACGGCGCTGTTTGGTTTCAGCATTCAGCCGGTGAATACGTTTGCGACACTCATCTGGGCGCCAACTGGCATCGCGATCGCCGCGCTCACGCTCGGCGGGTATCGTTTGTGGCCTGCAGTGTTTCTTGCGGCTTTCTCTGCAAACTTCTATATCGGTGCGCCTCTTTTCGTTGCGTTGGGGATCGGCATCGGGAACACGCTTGAAGCGCTCGCTGGCTCCTACGTGCTCAGAAACTTTCGCTCGGGCTCCCTCGAATTCTCGTTCGGGAACCTCAAGGAGACAATGGTCTTCATCTTCGGCGCTGCGCTCGCCGCTCCGCTCATAAGCGCGAGCATAGGCGTGTTGAGTCTTACGCTAGGCAACATCATTCCCTCCACCGAAATCGACCGCACGTGGATCGCGTGGTGGGTGGGTGATGTGCTCGGCGCACTCATTGTCGCTCCATTTCTCTTGCGCTGGCTCTCGGAGCCCTACTTCCGCATGAATATGCTCCGTTCCGCAGAGATTGTCGCGAGTGCGGCAGCATCGGGACTCGTCGCGTGGCTCGTCTTCTGGAATCAAGACATGGCAGCGCCGTACCCCGTGCTTATCCCGCTCGTGTGGGCGGCACTTCGTACTGGAGAGCGTGGCATCACACTCTCGATACTCGTGCTTTCGACCGTGGCGATATCAGGAACACTCGCCGGAGGAGGACCGTTCCGGGAACTCCCCCTCGAGAGCGCGCTCCTGCAGCTCCAGCTCTTCCTCGGTACCATAGCGACCATCCTCCTCGTGTTCACCGCTGTCGTGGAGGACAGGCGGCGGACGGCGGGCGCGCTCGAGAAGCATGTGGGAGAACTCGAAGGCCTCCTCGAGAGGTTCCGGGTCGAAGACACCGCCAAAAACGAGTTCATTGCGACACTTGCCCACGAGCTGCGAAACCCGCTTTCCCCCATCGTAAGCTCCATAGAACTACTGAAGCGCAGCGATACGAGCAGCATCGCCCGTCAGGCACTCATCATGGAGAAACATGCAAAGAGCCTCTCGAGTCTCCTCAACGACCTTCTCGACGTTTCGCGCATATCGACGCACAAGCTCGAGATCGAGAAGAAGCCCGTGTACCTGAGCGCTCCCGTAGCACAGGCGATTGAATCCGTCGAGCCGCTCATGCGCGAGAAAAACCATATCCTCAATGTCTCGATCAATCCTCACCCCATCCTGCTCGAGGCCGATCCTGTGCGCCTCGAGCAAATTGTCGTGAACCTCCTTACGAACGCTGCAAAATACACGCCCACCGGAGGAACGATCACGCTCTCCGTCACGCGAGAAGGACGGGAGGCAGTGATCGTTGTGCAAGACACCGGCATCGGTATCGAAAAGAATATGCTCGGCCGCATTTTTGAGCCCTTCCTCCAGATCAAGAGAGCAAATTCTGTCGAAGCCGGCATCGGCGTCGGCCTCACGGTCACCAAGAGACTTGTTGAGCTCCATGGCGGAACCATCACGGCAAAGAGCGAGGGAGAGGGAAAAGGGAGCGAATTTTCCGTTCGCCTGCCACTGCCTCCGCCCGGCGCATTCACCGAGAAAGAGAAAGTACCGAAGCAAGCGGCAAAGCGTCGGCGACCTCTCCCGCGCTTGCGGATTCTTGTCGTGGACGACAACGTTGACGCCGGGAATGCCCTCGGGAAGCTCCTCGGTATACGGGGACACGAGGTAACCCTTGCGCAAGATGGAGGCAGCGCGCTTCGGATGGCACCGCTTATCGATCCTGACATCATCATTCTCGACATCGGCTTGCCGGACTTCGACGGCTACGAGACCGCACGCCGGCTCCGGAAGGCAAAATTCGATTGTCCTCTGATCGCACTCACCGGCTATGGGCAAGAAGAAGACAAGAAAAAAGCGAAAAATGCCGGATTTGCGTATCACCTCACAAAGCCCGTTTCACTCGCAACAGTTGAAGAAGCGCTCTCGAAGATTGTCGTAGGCGGAATTCTCAAGAAACCGCCCGTGAAGATGGAGGCCATCACCAAAGCACCCGCGCAATTTGCGCAGAGCTAATGTAGGTGCGCGGAGACGAGTTTCGTCATCTCAAACATCGACACCTGGCTCTTTCCTCCGAAGATGACCTTGAGCTTCTCGTCCGCGTTGATATTGCGTTTGTTCTGCTGGTCCTGGAGCCCATGTTGCTTGATGTACTCCCACAACTTCTTCACAACTTGCCCGCGAGGCATTGGCCCCTTGCCCACAACCGCCTCGAGCTCGCTCGAGAGGTTCATCGGCTTTAGTAATGCAGGATTGGCCTTTCTAACCATAGCAATGGTATTAGCTGGTAGACCTCTAGTGTAGCGAATCAAACAGCTGTGCCAGCGCCTCGCTGTGGATAGACCGGAGGTTAAACCTCCGGTAGACAAGTCAAAAACATGTTATCCTATACTTACATGGTGACCAGAGAACCGTGCGTGACCGACGAGTGGTACCACTGCTACAATAGAGGCGTCGACAAACGAATCGTCTTCGAGAGGCCGGCACACTATGAGCGCTTCATATCTCTCCTCTACGCAAGTAACGGCACCAAGTCAGAAGTCATCTCCGAAAGATTCACCACCGACCTGACATCGCTCCTCAATGACAGATCGATAGACAGAGGCGATCCTCTGGTCGACATCGGCGCCTATTGCCTTATGCCGACCCATGTGCACCTCATTCTCAAGCAGCTTCAAGACGGTGGCATCGCTCGCTTTATGCAAAAAGTCTTCACGGGATACACGATGTACTTCAACGTGCGAAATGAACGCGCGGGCGCCCTGTTCGCGGGAACGTATAAAGCAAAGCACATCGATGATGATAACTATTTGAAGCTGGCAGTACCATACGTCCTCCTCAACCCGCTTGAATTGTTCGATTCAACGTGGAAGAAAGGGGGAGGAAATTTGAGAGTTCTGGAGAACAAGCTATTGGCATATCCGTACTCAAGTGTGCGAGCATTTTTACGGCACGATTGTCCGGAAAGAAAAATCACAGGCAACTCACTGTATGACTACTATGACCGTGTGCCGGATCTGGCGACGATGATGCGCGAAGCGAAAGAATACTACCGAAGCATTCATCCGGAGGTTTAACCTCCGGTTGACAGAGTGAGATCTAATTACGTCGTGAGGTAAGAAGGTGCTCGCGCCAAACTAGCGCCATTCCTTCGCAATCTCCCACGTTATCTTCACGAGCGCACCGAGCGTGAGAAGCATGAGAATGAACTGTGCGAGCCAGCCGACGATGGGGATGAGCCCCAGCACCGCGTAGATGAACACGCCAAGGAGGATCGATTTCCAGCTCACGTCGAACTCACCACTAAAGAAACTGCGATACGCAAAACTCCCGAGAAGAACGGGCGTCATGATCCAGAGGTAAACAATGACTGTTGCGAATAGCAGCAGTCCGAGGAGTCCAAGCGGAATGCCAAGGAGCGACCACAAGAGCATCATCGATGCAACCGGCAGCACGATCACGACGACGAGCCCACGGCCAACCTCTAAGAGAGGTTGCGCGGCCGCTACTTCGACAAGCCGTACCGCGTAGCGTCGGAACACGAGGCCAAGCAGGAGTGCCGAGGCAAGCTGTGCAAGCGTAGTGGCGATAAGCGCGACTGAAATAATGGCAACAATCCCGCCGACGGAAACTGTCCGTTCCCGCTTCTTGAAAGTTACCTCGCCCTCTACCGAGGCGCCCTCTTCCATCTCCGCTTCCTTCGCTGCCGTAAGGAAGAGATCGCCGCGAATCTTCGCGCCCTGCCCGAGCGTCAGCGTCTCCGCGAACACTTCGACATTGCCCGCAATCGCAGAATTCAGGTAGACGTCGCCGCCGCCGATGCGCACGTTGCCGCCGACAGGAGCGTCGAGCCGCACCGTCCCGCCACCTACCACGAGATCGCCCTTGATATTGCCGCCGATATTGAGCTGTCCACCTCCAATAACGACATCACTGCCTACATTGCCCCGGAGCAAAATAGTTCCTCCCACTGCGCGTACGTCGTCACTCACGCTGCCAAGAATGGTCACCGTGCCTCCCGCGGCCGCAACATCGCCACCAACATTCCCGCCTACGACGACAGTACCACCCGCCGCCACGAGGTCAGCACCTACGCTGCCATCGCTTGAGACGTTCCCGCCTGCGATGTAGACATCCTCTATGATTCGTTCTTCTGCATTGATAGAGGGCTGATCTCCCGTGCGAAGCTCCGCCGCCTCCCCCATGCCGGGAATGAGCGAAAGAACGAGGAAGAGACCCGCAAGTAGTGCGAGAAGTCGGATGTTGAGTTTCCAGCTCGCCTTCATATGGCTCTAGGGTAACATGCCGATTTGTGTCGTGCACATGTTCGAGTCGCCCTAGATGGGGGACCAAGGACCGTGTGATCGATGTTGTCTAAATCGACTGTTTCTCTTTTTCCGCCTCGTAGATGCGACGCCGAAGCTCCGTCGTCGAAAAGCCGTGATCGCGCGAATTGAAGTACATCTCGATAGGTAGATCGTGCCCCGTGTATAGTTTCCCCTTCCAGTCCGCACCGATAATGCGAATATCGAAACCATATGTGTTCTCCTTCAAAATTCCATAGAGTTGCGCTTCTGTGTCGTACTCGAAAATCTCGTCGATGTATTTGATCGCTTCGAGAATGATCCTTCGCTCCGCAAGCGACATAATGGGCTTGTTCTTCTCTGGCCTGTCGATGGATGGATCAGATTGGAGCCCAACGACGAGATAGTCGCACACGCTCTTAGCCTCCTTGAACATCAAGATATGTCCCGCGTGACAAAGGTCGAATGCACCAACCGTTACGCCAACTTTTTTTCCGTTTCGCATTGGGAAATAGAATACCACGCATGCTAGAATGCGCGAATGCTCGCGCTCCTCGCGTCCTATGAAAAAGACGAAGGTCTCCTTCGTCTTGGGACTCTGCTGAAAAATGCGGGATGGAAGCTTCTTGGATCGGCGGGCACCGCGAAGTATCTGAACGAAAATGGCGTCCTTTGCCGCGACGTCGCTGAAATCGTGGGCCCGCCCATTCTTGGCCACCGCGTTGTGACGCTTTCGCGCGAGCTTCATGCGGCGCTGCTTTCGACTCCGAGCGACATGGAAGAAATGAAAAAGCTTGGCATCGAGCCCATCGACCTTGTGTACGTCACGCTCTATCCCCTCGAAAAAGCGATCCAGAGCGGCGCAGAGAGGGATGATGTGGTTGAGAAAACAGATATCGGCGGTCCGACTCTTCTGCGCGCCGCGGCAAAAGGCAGACGAATCGTTCTTTCCTCTTCGAAGCAGTTGGATGAATTTGAAAAACGTCTGGTGAACGGAACGACTGATGACGAGAAATACCGCGCCGCGCTCGCCGCTGCCGCAGAGCGCCGTGTCGCGGAGTACGTTGCGGCGTCGGCAAATTATTGGGAGAAACAAACAACATAACACAATGCCGAAACATTTCTTTTTCGATGTCGACAAGACGCTTACGCCAAGCAGGAGTCTCATGCTCGAGGAACACCAGCTGATCTTCGGCCGTCTGTGCAAAGCAGCAAACGTGGTCGCCGTGTCTGGCGCACAAGAATCGCAGATTAGGGCACAAATCCCGCACGCCTTCGATGGGCTGTATTTTGTGCTTGCGCAGAACGGCAACCATGCGATCGACAAGAATGGTTCGACGCTTTGGAGAGAAGAGCTTCGCGACAGTGAGATCAAAGCTATTATGGAGTTCATCAAAAAAATACGAGCAGAGTTGGATCTTCAGGTAAAAGACGAGAACGATCTTATCGAGAATCGAGGCTCGCAGATCAGCTACAGCTTGATCGGACACCATGAAGATCTGGAAAAGAAGAGTGCATTCGATCCCGACGCCTCACTCCGACGAAGCATCCTCGAGCGGCATTCGACCGATTTGGAAAAACTCAAGGAGAACAAAGTCGAGGTGAAAATCGGTGGCACTACGACGTTGGATTTCTTCTCATGGGGGAAAAATAAGGGCTTTAACATCGCACGCTTCATAGAAAAGTACGGCTGGAAAAAAGAAGATTGCATCTACATCGGCGACGCGCTCTTCCCGGGCGGCAACGACGAAATGGTTATTGGCATCATTCCCACCCGCTCGGTGAAAGACTACCACGAGACATACGCGTACCTCAAAAGCATATTGAAATGACTACGCCTGCACCAGCGCTCGAAATACGCAACCTCAAGAAAACATATAAAAGCGGCACGGAGGCGCTGAAAGGCGTATCGCTCACTGTTCCCGTCGGCGACTTTTACGCGCTCCTTGGCCCCAACGGTGCTGGAAAAACGACCCTCATCGGCATTGTCACCTCGCTTGTGAACAAGTCCGGCGGCACGGTAAAAGTATTCGGCCATGACATCGATACCGATTTTGAGAAGGCAAAAATCTACATCGGTCTCGTGGGACAGGAGATAAATTTCAACCCCTTCGAGAAACCGATTGACATCGTCGTCAATCAAGGCGGCTACTATGGCATCCCGCGCTCGAGGGCAATACCGCGGGCGGAAAAGCTCCTCAAGGACTTAGGGCTCGGTGACAAAATGAATCAGCAAGCCATGCAGCTTAGCGGCGGCATGAAGCGCCGATTGATGATCGCTCGCGCACTCATCCATGAGCCGAGCTTTTTGATTCTCGATGAGCCGACCGCCGGCGTGGACGTCGAACTCCGACGAAGCATGTGGGATTACCTCCGCGGCATCACGGCAAAAGGCGTCACAATTCTTCTCACCACCCACTACCTCGAGGAAGCCGAGCAGCTCGCCAAACATGTCGCCATTATCAACAAGGGCGAGATAGCCGCGGCGGGAAGCATGGAGGAGATCCTCGCGCTGCACGATGAAGAAGAGGCCGGAAAACACGGCTATCGCGGCGGGAAGCTGGAGGAAGTTTTTCTGCAACTTACCAAGGAGAAGTAAAATGATATGAACATTTCCTCCAATCAGCAAAAGCGAGCCGGGGCGTGTGTTCGATGGGGTCTCGCGCAGGCCGGCGGGCCGAGCGGGAGCGCTGCGCGAACACGCGCAGATAGCGACCCCAGCGAGCACATGCCCCGCGAGCAAATCCTATGAGTCCCTATCAACTCTGGATTTCTTTCTATACGATGGTCCGCCGAGACATAGTGCGGATGTTCCGAATATGGGTGCAGACGTTCTTGCCGAGCATCATCACCTCGGTCTTGTACTTTACGATCTTCGGAACGGTCTTGGGTTCACGTATCGGGGAGATGCAAGGGGTCGACTATATGACCTTCGTTGTGCCGGGTCTCGTGATGCTCGCAATCGTCACGACCTCATACGCGAACACCTCATTTATGTTCTTCGCGTCAAAATTCTTCGCGCGCTCGATCGACGAGATTCTCGTTTCCCCCACGCCGCCGTGGCTCCTCGTAGGCGGCTTTGCGGCAGGTGGCGTCGTGCGCGGCATCTTGGTAGGAACACTCGTGCTCATCGTCTCGGTTTTCTTCACCGGCCTTTCGCTTAGCATTCACAACGTGCTCGTCATACTCGGCTTTGCGATACTCACCGCTCTCGTGTTTGCGCTCGCTGGCCTTGTGAACGGCATTTACGCAAAATCAATCGATGGCATTAACATCGTTCCCACCTTCGTCCTCACCCCACTTGTGTACCTTGGCGGCATCTTCTATTCCGTGCACGACCTTCCCGACTGGTGGCAAGCAATCACGTACGCGAATCCCCTGTTCTATCTCGTGAATGGTTTCCGCTACGGCTTTCTCGGCATCACGGATATTTCCCTTTCGATCTCGCTCGCCGTTCTTTTGGGGATGATCGCGGCTCTCACCATGATCAACTGGTACTGTATTCGCAGCGGTCTTGGATTGCGCCAATAAGACTGCGATACAATGTCGATGGTCGAACAGCATTAGTAGCAGGCACAAGAAATAAGATTAGTTAGTATGGCAAAAAGTCTTACGGCAGCTGCGGGATTACTTGTCGGCGTGGCAGGAGGGTACGTGTACGGCGATCAGGCGAACAAGATCGACGTATGTCACATGACAGGTTCTGAGAGCAACCCGGTAGTGCTCATAAACATCTCTGGGAACGCGCTCAGCGCGCACCTCGCCCACGGCGACTTCATTCTTCCGGAAGGAGCGACTGATTGCTCGGGCGGTCAACCTCCCCCCGGTGGCGAGAACTAGCGCCTCATATCCGATCTGTGGCCAGCTCAACAGCAAGGCCAAGGTAGTTTTCGGGTGTAAGCGATTTGAGATGCTTTTTGATTTTGTTGGAAACATCGAGACCATCGATACATTTAGCAAAGTCAGCCATCGTGACTTCCTTGCCACGCGTGAGTGTTTTGAGTTTTTCATAGGGTACTTCAACACCTTCTTTGCGGAGAATCGTTTGAATGGCTTCTGCAATAACTTCTGGATGCTGTTGCAATGCTTCGAGCATTGCGGCTTTGTCCACGCTCACCTTTGAAATGCCGCGCAAAAGCGCCTTGTAGCCGATGAGCGAATGAGCGAAAGCAAGGCCAAAGGTGCGCTTCACAGTCGAATCCGAGAGGTCGCGCTGCAGACGTGAGATCGGGAGCTTCCGCGAGAAATGCTCGAAAAGCGCGTTCGCGATGCCAAGATTCCCTTCCGCATTCTCAAAATCGATAGGATTCACCTTGTGCGGCATGGTAGAGGAACCTACGTCCCCCGCTTTCACCTTCTGTACAAGCCACCCATCGCTGATGTAGCGCCACACATCTTGCGAGAGATCGATGAGAATCGTATTGACGCGACGCATGGTGTCGAACATTTCCGCGTACGTATCGTGCGGCTCGATCTGCGTCGTACACTGGTTCAGCTCAAGTTTAATGGGCTGCTCCTCGCTATTGAATCTCTCAATGAATTTTTTACTGAAATCAATCCAGTGTACGTCGGGAATAGCAACTGTATGCGCGCTCCAATTCCCCGTTGCGCCCGAGAATTTCACCACTATCGAGCGCTTTTCAAGCTCCTCGAGCTGCCGTGAAAGACGAGAATGAAAAACGCGCATTTCCTTGCCGAATGTCGTTGGAGAAGCAGGTTGTCCGTGCGTGCGCGCGAGCATCGGTGTCGCGGAGTGAGCGTTACCCCATCTTTCCAGCTCTTTGAGAATGAGATCAAGCGCTGTAATGATGCATTCCTCAAGAGCTCCGCGTAATAGAAGCGCATACGCAACATTGTCTGTATCCTCTGACGTGATTGCAAAATGTACCCACTCCGAAACGTCATCGAGTGATGTGCCCGCGAGCTTCTTCTTAATGAAATATTCAACGGCCTTCACGTCGTGGTTTGTCGCGGGGATCCCCTCGTATCCATCTTGCTCTATTTTTTTGACGATTGTTGCATCTTCGAGAGTAATCGTGGGCAAGCTTTCAAGGATCTTCTTCTCCGCAGCCGTGAGAGCACGCATTCCAACGCCGGGTGTTTCCGATAATGCCGCGAGGTATCTGCATTCAACTGAAATGCGGGCCTGAATGAGAGCAAGCTCACTGAAATACTCCGCGAGCTCTTTCACTGCCCCGCGGTATCGCCCGTCTATCGAGCTTATCGAGATGAGTGGGTCAAATTGCATACTGTTTTAGGTTCTTCTCCATGCGCGGAATTATCGGCTCCTCACCGGCAATAAATGCCTCGCCGGTCATTTGCTCATATATCTGAATGTAGCGCCGCGACAATTCCTCCACAAGCTTAGGCGGCGCAGGAGGAAGTACGGCATCCTTGTACGGATCGCAGTGCTCTTTGAACCACAAGCGCAAAAACTCTTTGTCGAAATATTCCGGCTCTTCACCGATTGCTATGCGCTCCTCGTACGAGGCACGCTGCCAGTAACGCGAGGAATCTGGCGTATGGATCTCGTCGATGAGCACGAGTCTGCCATTCTCATCGGTCCCGAATTCGTATTTGGTATCGACAAGAATAAGACCGCGCTTCGCGGCGATTTCCTGTCCCCGCAGGAAAAGCTTCGTCGCAATCTCCTTTACTTCATCGAACAACTCGTGCGTAACGAGACCTTCGGCGATCATTTCGCCTGGGGTGAGAGCGCGGTCGTGCGTCTCCTCCTTTGTCGTCGGATCGAAAATGGGAAACGGGAGTTTTGTATTTTTCTTCAGCCCCTCCTCCAGTGTCAATTCGCCAAATCTTCGCTGTCCTTTCTGGTAGCGCATCCAAATCGAGGTATCAGTGACACCGGTGAGGTATCCGCGCACGACAGCTTCAATTGGGACTGTCTTCAGTTTCTTTGCAACTGTCACATTCGGGTCGGGAACCGCAAGCACGTGATTCGGAATAACGTCTTTCGTACGTTCGAACCACCACGCGCTTACCTGATTCAATACCTGCCCCTTGCGCGGAATGTGCGCAATGATCCGATCAAACGAAGAATGTCTGTCAGTGGAGATAAAAATGAGTTTGCCTTCGCCTGGGCCTGTCGAAGGCTCGTAGATATCGCGCGCCTTTCCTCTTCTCTTCTTCCCAAGAAAGTCGAAGTTTGTTTCTTTGAGTATATCCGTCATGTTTTTCTATACATCAAAAGTGAGTATTTGTCCAGCCCTTTCGATCCCCTTACTCACTATTCGAATCCGAGGTTCTTCAATTATTGAGCCTGCAATCCGCGCCTCGATACCGGCCCTTGCCGCCTCTTCGATGACCTTTTCTGGCTCCGGGGTGATGAGTGCGAGCCCCTGCCCCATATTCCATGCGCGATACGCGTCGACATCGGAAATGCCACCGACTTCCTGACAATGGGTCATGACGGCAGGCGGCCCGAACAGATCGGTAAGGTCTGCGCCACGTTTAGAGACTCGAAGGACGCGCCCCATTTTTTCAGGAATGCCGCCACCGGTGATATGCGCTACGCCATGGATAACGGCCGTTCCTTCCGTACCAAACCCGCCGTGAAGCGCGACGACAAAACGCGAGTAGACCCTCGCAGGCGCGAGTGCCGCGAGTCCGAGTGTCGTGCTCTCGAATTTCTCGTCATGCCAGTGCGTTCCATATTCTGTCTCAAATACTTTCCGCGCCAGAGACAATCCGTTCACGCGAAATCCTTGCTCGCGCAACATGACCACTGAATCGCCACCTTGTATCTCGGAACCCGTGAATACTTTGTCTTTTCGGGCGACCCACACGCACGCCGCACCCCAATGGTACGGAAAATCTCCCCAGCCGGAGAGAAGCGAACCCATTTGCGCTATTTCACCGTTGATGATGGCAATCCCGGCTTCTTGAGCAGCCAATACGTACCCTTTGGCGAGTTCTCGCACAACGGGAAGAAACCTGTCGTCCGTACCCAGACTTTTAAGATCAAGATTGGTGCCGACCAGTATCGGCTCGCCGCCACGCACAAGCGCGTCGTCGCAAACCATCGCGAGGAGATCAAATGCGATCGTGTCGTGCTTACCGACCCGTTGTGCGATTTCCACCTTTGTCCCGGCCGTATCAAAACCAACAGACAGGTACGCGTCCTTCGGCAAGTTCCCGATTGAAACCATCCTCAATGCGGCAAAATCATCGAATGGACTGATGATCTCACCGATTTTTCCCTTTCTGTTCTCGAAGGTTTCCTTCGACGCCTCGTACATGATGCGCGAGGCTTCCGCTTCAATATCGACATCAACCCCTGAAAGCGCGTATGCGTTCGGGCGTCGAGTGTTCATATCAACCCTTTCTCTTCAAGATACTTTTTAAACCCTTTTTCCCGGAGTGCCCGATCTTTCGCGATGACGTCTTCCCCCATGTCCTTCTTGTATGCTGCGATTCTGGCACGCACTGTCTCGTCACCAGCGCCGATTATCTGCGCCGCGAGGATCCCGGCGTTTTTTGCACCATTGATGCCGACGGTCGCGACGGGAATGCCGGGCGGCATTTGTACCGTTGAGAAAAGCGCATCCACGCCTGCGGCCGTTTTGTTCATGATAGGCACGCCAATGACAGG
>CAYRQI010000002.1:26209-27644 GCA_964426425.1 uncultured Candidatus Saccharibacteria bacterium
AGGAAGCGCTGTGTGCGCGGCGACAACTCCGGCAAGGTGCGCGGCGCCTCCGGCGCCGCAAATAAACACCTTAAATCCCGCTGCCTCGCTCTCCTTCACGTATTCGACGACTGCCTCGGGCGTTCGGTGAGCCGAGAGCGTGCGCACTTCAGAGTCGATGCCCAGCTCTTCGAGAACATTGGCCGCGTCCTGCATCACCGGCAGATCAGAGTCCGAACCCATGAGAATACCGACACGCGCATCACTCATAGCAATGTCTACCATTATACACATGGAACACGAGCTCGTGCGGCGCGCACTCCTTTGAGACTGAACAGCCCTTGCTTAGAGACAGTTCAGAGGATCGCAGGCGCCGTCGTATCCGTTGTTCGGCTCAAGAATTCGCAGGTAGTTTCCACGCTCGTTTATGTACCACTCATCCGCTGAGATGACATACAACTCTCCAGGAATAATTTCTGCATTCTCTGCAAGGAGATACATACTGTAGTGCCGATGGCTCGCAGCCGGAGAATTCTCACGTCTGCCCCCCACGTACGTCTCCCCTTTGAATCCTTCAAGCCCGAGTAGATCTCCTGCGTTGACATGACTACCTACGGAGAAGGTCGTCGTCGCCATATGGGCGACGATAAAAAGCTTGGGGGATGACGTGCCAACAATAAGCGCAATAGAACCCGCCGAATCGTCCCGATGTATGACCACGCCTTCGTACGGAGAATAAACCGGCGTTGAGTATCCGCATGCGTAATCAATACCATCGTGTACGTGGCCGCCAATCATCCCTCCGAAACCAAGAGACATAACACAGCTTGCGACAGCGCCGACGAGAAAAGACATCATAGATGTAGGTCTGTCAAGTAGACTGATACCGTTCTCAAGGAGCTCGACGTGAGGATCGAGTGGAACCTTGAAGAGCGGAAAACCAATAAAAAAAGCCCCTAAAAAGGGACAACACTCACAGACGTCGAACGAATGTGAGGCAGTACTATAATATGAAGGTCCGTCTTGTCAAGGGACTCTTGACGCACAAACGGAGATGGGGCCTAATCAAAGTAGGTGACCGCGTTTCGGAAAATCTGCAAACCGGGGCCTTCCTTCGGCAAACGTCTTCCCTCACGAACATACTGCTCGCGCAAGAGTGTCCAGTGCGGAAGCTGTGTGAAGCGCACCGCGCGCTCGGGATGCGGCATGAGGCCGAGGACCCTGCCGCCGTAGGCCGTGATACCCGCGATATTTTCGAGAGAGCCGTTGGGATTCGCTGGCATGTCGAAATGTCTCGCAATTTCGCCTTCTACGTAACGAAGTGCGACGGCATGTTCTGAATTCAGCTTTTCAATTGTCTCTGGGGGTGCGTAGTATTTTCCTTCCCCGTGTGCGATCGGCACGGAAAGTGTCCTGATGCCTTTCAGCCATGGACTATCGTTCTGCACCTCGAGAT
>CAYRQI010000002.1:27654-35231 GCA_964426425.1 uncultured Candidatus Saccharibacteria bacterium
CCTCGAGATCGACCCACCGCGCGTTGTAGCGCGGAAAGTCATTTGCAATAAGAGCACCGGGCAAAAATCCGGCGGATGTGATTATCTGAAATCCGTTGCAAATGCCAACCATCAAGGTATCCCGTGCAAGAAATTCTTCTATTGCCTCCCCGAGGTGATGCCGCACGCGATTGCCATACGCCTTTCCCGCGCCCGTATGATCGCCGTAGGAAAACCCTCCACCAAAGACAACGATCTGCGCCTTCTTCAGAATCGATGGCTTCGCGATGACATCGTTCAAGTGAACGATGTCCGCCGTCGCGCCTACAGATTCAAATGCGGCTTTTGTCTCATCTTCCGTATTGAGACCGTATCCCGAAAATATTATGACGTGCGTTTTTTTCATAGTGAATGTATCGGACTACCATCGTTTGAAAAACGTGCGATACGCCTCCGTAAGTTGTGAGAGCAGAACATCGAAAAGCGCACTGCCACCAACTTCACCGACGCACGCGAATGCAATTCCCTTTAACTCCTTTTCAAATTCTTGTTCCTTCCCACTGCAGATAGAAATGACAAAGCGTCCCTGACTTTCGCTAAATAGCCGCGCTTCGTCGGTGCGTGCGCTGCCCGGTATTTTCGAGAGGTCGACAGACGCGCCAAGCTGGCCTGCAATTCCAGACTTCGCGAGCGCAACCGCAAGCCCGCCGCGCCCGACCCCAATCGCAGACGCGACCAAACTTTTTTGGATCGCATTTGAGATAACATCATACGTCTTGATATTCTTTTTCGCGTCTACGAAAGGAATGTTTCCACCCTCGGAATATTCGGAAGCACCGAGTTCGTCGTTTGTTTCGCCGACGATATAAACAAGGTCTCCAACGCACTTGAAATCGATCGTCATAGCTCTTGCAACATCGGGAATAATGCCGATGGCGGAAATAAGAAGTGTCGGCAAGGCGGCGATGTGCACGGGTTTTCCCTTCGCATCAAAGCCGCGGAAGTCGTTGAACATCGAATCCTTGCCGGAAATGAACGGTGTTCCGTACGCCGTGGCAATGTCGTAACACGCCTTTGCAGCCTGCTTTAGTTCATAAAGACGTTCCGGTTTGTCCGACGAAGACCAGCAGAAATTATCGAGGATGGCGAGGTAGTCGCGCGAGGCTCCGGCGGCAATGGCATTTCGAATCGCAGTATCTATAGCCGCAGCCGCCATCGAGTACGTATCCACCTCGGAATACCACGGCGCATATCCATGCGCGAGAACGACGCCTCTTTCCGAGTCGAACAACGGCTTGATAACGGCGGCATCGGAATTCACCCGCCCTCTGCCCTGCAGTGGCTTGGTGACCGAATTGCCCTGCACTTCATGGTCGTACTGTTGAGAAATAAACGAGATGCTCCCCACGCTCGGCTGTGCAAGCACATCAACTATCGCCTGCCGTAAATCAAGATTTTCCGTCCCTTGTCCCTCGTTCCTCGTCCCTTCTTTCTTCGTGCTTCGCTGAATTTGAATCGGCCTTCCCTCGTGTAAAAACTCGAGAGAAATATCCATGACTTTTTTCCCACTGTAGCGAACCACGCATGAGCCCGTCTTTGTGAATACCCCGATGCGTGTCGCTTCCACATCATGCCTGTCCATACTCTTCTTGAACGCTGTCCATTTTTTCTTTGGAACGGCAAGCGTCATGCGCTCCTGCGATTCGGAGAGCCAGATCTGCCATGGCGAAAGGCCGGGATATTTCAGCGGGACTTTTTCGAGATCGACGATGCATCCGCCGCTTTCGCGCGACATTTCTCCTACCGAGCCGGAGAGTCCTCCTGCGCCGTTATCGGTGATGGAGTTGTAGAGCGCGGCGTCGCGTGCTTCGCGGATCAAGGCATCAGAGAGTTTCTTCTGCGTGATAGGGTCACCAATTTGCACAGCCATCGCCGGCGAGCCTTTCGACAGCGCTTCGGAGGAGAACGTCGCACCGTGAATGCCGTCGAGCCCGACGCGCCCGCCGATCATCACGATGTAGTCGCCCGGTCGCGCCCTCTTTTCGTGGAGCTTTCTGCCTTTCGCTTTCCGTGGGATAAGACCGACGGTTCCGCCAAACACGAGTGGCTTGCCACGAAAGCTCGGATCGACGGCCACGAACCCAAGCGGAGTTGGTATACCGCTTTGATTTCCACCCTCGTTGATCCCACGGACAATTCCTTCGAGAATGCGCCGAGCGGGCAAAAGCGGTTGTTTCTTTTCGCGGTCACGGAACAGTTCACGAGTATCGTGAGGATCGGCGACACAGAAGCCATACGTGTTGGCAATCGGCTTTGCCCCGAGGCCGAAACCTAAGCAGTCGCGATTCACGCCCACGATCGCAGTCACCGAGCCGCCGAATGGATCGAGCGCAGAGGGAGCGTTGTGCGTCTCCACCTTGTGTGTGATGAGATACTTGTCGTCGAATGCGATCGCGCCCGAATTATCCTTGAACACGGACACACAGAAATCCTTTTGCCTATTGCCTTTTGCCTTTTGCCTTATTCTCTCCGTCGCCCCTTTTATGTATCGTTTGTATATCCCCTCTTTCACCTCATCCAAGGGGTCGTTGAATATCGTGTGCTTGCAGTGTTCCGACCACGTCTGTGCGAGCGATTCTAGTTCAACATCAGTCGGATTCCTTTTTTGCTCTCTAAAATAATCTCGGATGGCCTTCATCGCCGACAGCGACAGGGCGAGAGGGCCACGACCCAGAATTCCTTCTCTGCTGATCCTCATCAGCTCCACGTCGCTGACATTGAGATCGACTTCGTCCGCCTTCCCTTTCTCACGCAGCGCGACCTTCGGAACAACGATAGGAAATTGCTGTTTACCTTCAGCTTGTGGTTTGGCTTTGCTCGCCACCATGAACCTGTCGAATGGTCGAGTGGGCCCCAACTCGAAAACAACTGCGTGCTCTATCAGAGGGTTGTGCAACTCGCGGGCGAAGCTCTCTGCGTCGTGCCGCGAGATATCACCAATGAGAAAGATGAATTGCGATGAATACACGGCTTCACCATCGTGGAACTTTCTCCCAATGGTATCTTCGATAGTTTCCCGAACGGTGTGTCCAAGGTTGTCGGTAACGCCGGGCAAGTAGCCGACTTCGATCGCATACCTGGCATCATGCGGGACTGGTACGTCGTCAATCGTGAAGCGCTCGGTTGTGGGACCGGTGAGCCGCCTTGCGACACTCTCCAACTCCTTCGCAGAGAGTCTCGCATCGATAGTGTAGGAAGCGGCGGTTGCAACACGCTCAAGTCGGGTTTCAGGGAAGAGACTCTTCAAGTCTCGCAGGAGTTTTGTGGCACGCGCGTCTTCAACTGCTGGGATGATCGCGAGGCGAGCCGTCATGCCCCACCATACTAGCATCGAGATAAAAAATCAAGCATGATTCGTCCATGGCCAGACAGCGGAAAGAGAGCCTGCTTTTGCCGCAACTTCTCAAGAAGATTGCCCCCACGATCGGCGCCCGCGTCTATATAGAGCCGAAGTGGGGCGTCGCCGGGCAGATTACCTTTAGGAGCGGCATGAAGCGTTACTTCCACTACAACACGCTCGATCTCAATCCCGTAGGCAGCGCGGATATTGCGAAGGATAAAGACTATGCAAATGTCTTTATGAAGCGCATGGGCTACCCTTCCGTGCCCGGCAAAGCGTTCTATTCAAAGGAGTGGTGCAGACAGATCGGCTCGAAGCGCGACATCCATGCAGCATACCGCTATGCGCGCACACTTGGATTCCCCGTGATCGTGAAGCCGAACGAAGGAAGTCATGGCATGGGTGTTTTCCTCGTTCACAACAAACGGGAATTCATGCGTGCTCTTGCGTTCATATTCAAGGAGAATCGTGTTGCACTCGTGCAGCGGGTCGTGCGCGGCAGAGACTACCGCATTGTCGTTTTAGACAACAAAGTCATTTCCGCATACGAGCGTATCCCGCTCTCGATCGTTGGCGATGGCACGTCGAGCATCAAGGAACTCTTAAGAAAGAAACAGAAACGATTCCGCGCTGGTGGCCGCGACACACGCATCCGACTCGACGACATTCGTATCGCCCACAAGCTCGGGCTCCAGAAGCTCGCGCTCCGCTCCGTGCCCGAGCGCGGCAAGCGCATCTATCTTTTGGACAACGCCAACCTCTCATCGGGCGGCGACGCCATCGATGTGACAAAGCCCATCCACCCGGAATTCAAAAGGCTCGCCATCAAACTCACGCGCGACATGGGCCTTCGCTTCTCCGGCGTCGATCTCATGGTTGCGGGCGACATCCGCAAAAAGCCCAAAAAATATTGGGTGCTCGAGATCAATGCCGCTCCCGGGCTCGACCACTACGTGAAAACCGGCCGCCCACAGCAAACAGTAGTCGAGAATCTGTATCTCAAAGTCCTGAAGAGCCTTGCTCGCTAGCGCTCCAGATCGATGTACGTGTACTTGATGCCGTTCCATTCGTGAGATTCCTCGAAAACTTTCTTGGTGAACTCTTGTTCGTACGGCGGGAAAAAGGTGTCGGCATCCGGCGCTTCGGCATCGATGAGTGTGAGGTAGAGCTTGTCGATCATCGGCAGCGCCTCTTTGTATATTTCGGCTCCCCCACCAATGTGTATCTCTTCGCTCCCGGGTGATTCTTCTGCCTTCTTGAACGCCTCTTTGAGAGAAGATGCCCAGATGACATCCGAATAATGTGAATAACGACTTCGTAAGTCGTTATTCGTTGATGATTGATTTACGAAATCAATCATTTTTTCGGGATGGCGCGTGATGACGATATTGGTGCGACCAGGCAACGGAGAACCGCGGTAGCTCACGATTGATTCAAAGGTCTTGCGCCCCATGATGAGAGGATGCCCGCGGGTAAGATCGCGAAAGCGCTTAACGTCATCGGGAATTCGCCACACAAGTTTCCCCCCTTTCCCGAGCTCCCTATTTCTTCCAATCGCTGCTACCGCACTAATTTTACTTTTCTTCACCTTCCGACTATAGCATCCACCTCTCCCACTTCCACCTACCACCTACCAGAAGTCCCCCGAGGTCAGACCTCAGAGGGAGGTCCTTGTGGATTTTTCCAGAAACTCCGCTGTTAGGCGGGAAAATCGGACTTGAGTTTGCGAATGTCGCCGCTGAAGACGAGCTTCATTTCAGCGGCCTTCTCTTTTTTCCCCTTGTCAACGACATCTTTCTGATGCCAGCGCGATTTGCGCGGTCGCACTTTGCGTTTCAACTCTTCAAAGACCACTTGGCAAAAACGCTCTCCGGGATGGAGCTGGATCACCTGCGAGCGCGTGTTGTTCTTCACCGGAAGCGTGAGCGGACCTTCGTAGCCGGAATCAACAATGCCCGTGAGATCTACCGAAAGCCCTTTGCGATTTACCGACGAACGCGGATAGAGCACGCACATCAAGTCGTTCGGCACTTTGATCGTCTCGAACGTTGAGACGAGCACATACTCCTGCGGAAGAAGCTCGAAATACTGGCCCTGCTCGAGCTCGATCACATCGAAATATTCCGGGCCGTGATCCTTCAGAGGATCGATGCGAAATGCCTCCCTTCCCTTCGCGGTCATCCGCCACGATTTCGGAATAAGAAAGGTGAAGCCGAGCCGCAAATCCACCGCGTGCGTTTGGAGCTGAAAGCTGTCGAGCGCGGGCGTGAAGACGATGTTCCCCTTCTTTACGCGAGCGAGAATTTCATCTTTCGTCAAAATTGCCATAGTGATTACAGCACTATCTGTAAGCCAGTGATGGCCGGCTGAGGATTATACTGCGACGCAAAGACCGAAACGATCTCATCGACGAGCTTCGGATCCTTTTTCTCCGCGCGATCGAACGAATTCTTCGGCAGCTCGACACGGATCGGCTTGTGCCAGACTGGACGCGCAAGCAGCTCATCTACAACGTGGTACTGATTGTCGTAAATGTGCGCGTTTGAAATAGAGTGCGAATACACACCAGCTCGCGCGCCGAGCTTCTGCGCCAAAATGCATTGCAAAAGCGCGAAACCAGCCACATCGGATGGAAATCCCAAGACCATGTCGTTCGATCGTACAACATTGTGCAAATTCAGTCTGCCACCGATGATGTTGACGGTGAACGTGTACGGGCACGGGACATTCGCCTTTCTCGTGCCTCCCAAGCCATCATCCCCCGGATCCCACGTGACGATCACACCGTGGCGCGAGGTTGGATCTTCTTTGAGAAGCTTAACCAAAAGCCCAAGCTGATCGCGGCCGAAGTGCTTACGCCAGCGATAGCCGTAGGCAACTGTGACAACACCGGCTGGATTCGTGAATGCATCCCATATCTTTGTGTACTGTCGCAGAAAATCCGCAGGCTTTCGAGCGCCAGAGACAAACCATACCTGCTCGGCGACGAACATTTTGACGGGGATTTTGCGGAGCGTGAGCAGTGGAAAGCCATCGTTTTCAAGATCGAGCGAAAAGTGCATGCCAGGGATCGCTGCGACCTCGTGACCGGTGCGCTTGTTGACTTCGCGCACGCCCTCCTTGACGATACGCTTGAGCATGTCCTGATACAGCGTGTCGAAGCGATTCATGGACGAGTGATTATATACTGTGAATATCGAAATGCGCTAGCCCACGAATGTTGATACAGTACAAGAGGCCGCATCACGCGGCCTCTTGTATGAACGAATCAATCACTGTCTATCAAAACCTCAAGACAATAGTAGCACAAATATTCAGCTCATTGAAACTTAAAGTACGGGAATACTCCAAAGGTCGGAAACCGACGCTCTCGAACATCGAAGCGACCACCTGCGCGATCTTGAAGCAGAAACAAAACATCGCTACGAAGAAGTCGCTCTGGAAGATCATGGAGCCTCCGTGCGAATACAACGCGTTCGTGCGCTCGATCAATCGATCGGGAAAGTATCTCGCGCTCGTGATCGGCGTCGTGATGCAACTTCTCGGAGAAGATGCGCACGCGCTCAAGTTCACTGATGCAACCGACATCCCTGTGTGTCTCAACAAGAACGCGAAGGGTCATCGCACCATGCGAGGTCTCGCGCAATGGTCAAGGACCAGCAAAGGCTTCTTCTTTGGCTTGAAGCTTCATCTTTCCGGAGATCTCAAGGGGAGAGTCCTCGCGCTTCGACTCACTCCGGGGAACTCCGACGATCGCGCCATCTTCAAGAAGATGAACGAGACGTTGCGCGGACTCTTCGTTGCCGATGCCGGCTACCTCTCGAAAGATCTAGCAAGGGACTTCTTCATCGAAGGAGAGCGCATGCTCTTGAGCGCCATTCGTGCCAACATGAAAAAGGTTGCCACGGACTGGCAGATCGCGCTCCTTAATCTGCGCATGAGAGTCGAGATTCACTTCCGCATGCTGAAAGTCGTCTATGGGCTCGTGACGTCTCTGCCTCGATCCGTCGATGGCTACCTCACGCACTACCTCGCAGCGCTCGCGGCACACGTGCTCGTCTGATCTCAACCAATTACCAATCGGTTTCTTCAGTTTGTTCCCGATTCTTAGTTTCGTGTCTTGAGAGTTTTACAAAGCGACCCGCGTCCCCGTGGTGTGTTCAGCGTGTGCCGACCTTTGCATTTCGATATTCAAAGT
>CAYRQI010000003.1:0-2331 GCA_964426425.1 uncultured Candidatus Saccharibacteria bacterium
CAAGGATTTTATACGGATCGCGCGTCTGCCGCCATGGAAGATTATGTCGATCACTACTGTAGAAGTATTTCAAAACCTTCTTGCGCAGATGGGATATTTTTCTACCGTCCGGCATGACTTTCAATTTCCGGATAAATAGTTCGTATCCACCTTTCTGCAATTTCATGCGTAATGGGCGGAAGCCCGGCCCTTATTTGTGATTGCAAATTTCGCATTTCTTCATCGGTATCATGCACATCAGTTATAGTCAACTTTTTAAAAATCTCCTCTCCAAGAGTATCTACGACGGCTTTTCCATATTCCTCGTCGAGGAGATTTGAACCTGCAAAATAGCCCGCCACAAAAGCATTCCAAACAACCTTTTCAGGTAGGTCTAACGTGGATGACATTTTCTCGACTATATCCTGAACCACCTCGGCCGCTAGAATGTATCTCCAGGGAGCATTCTGATAATACACGTGCAATGACAGTACACTGTGACGAAGATTGGGAGTTCCTCCCTGATGAATATATTCACTAACCACTTGATCTTTTATTCGCGTCACTACTCCATCATTCAGCAACTTAAATAAAAATCCCATCCATTGCGGGCGGTATTTTTTGTCGACACCTTGTACTGCAATGGCATAACCCGAAACATGTTGGATCTCCTTATGCGTGTCTGCTTCTTCTGTTTTGAATTCATCAATCAAATGAAAGCCGGATGCGCGAACATACTCATGGGCTACGACAAATAACACTTCGGCTGTCAGTAGGGCTTCCGCTTCTCTACGACCCTCTTTTAGTTGCCGCATTCGAACTTCAAACGCATCGGGAGTGATAAAAATCCTATTCGAAACCCCATCATAGAAAGCTGCGGCACCTTCACGTCCTTCCAGTCTTCCTGGAATAATCGTGATGTCAGATGGATTCGGCCAATTAAATATTCTTTCAACAACACCAGACTTTTCAGCATGCTTGCGAATGATGCTTTCTAAAAGACGAAAATCAATACGATGCAGTGCATCTCGAATTATTCGCACCTGCTCTCTATTGCTTTTCTCAAACGCTCGAGCTGCGTCGGTAAGTTTTTTGATATATTTCTCATGTTCCCTTTTAAAAGTCTTGCTGATATTTACTGTGCGCCCGCCTTTCTCGACCGATCCATCAGGATTACTCATAGTTCATATATTACATCCTTGCGCTCGACGACAACCTTCCATTTGAATCGCTTTGCATAACGGTAAAGATTCATATTGGGATTGAAGCAGATCGGTTGCGCAACCATCTCGAGGAACGGGATATCGCTCTCGGTGTCGCCCACACCAATCGAGTGTGCAAGCGTGAGATTTTCTTTCTCGACAGCGCGCTTCAGGATTGCGGCTTTGTTGAGAATGAGATGTTCCTCAAGAATCTTGCCAGTAAATAATTCCTGCGGCCCGATCTCGTAGACAATGCCGTAGGCTTTCTCGAACCCCATACGCGGACAAAATTTGTCCAACACGGTTTTGGGGGAATGCGAGACGGCAAGAAGATAGTAGTTATGCTTCTTGAGGTCTTCCAAGAGACTCCGCGTGTAGCGATAGACACGTTTCCACTGCTCTTCAACAACTTCCTCCGCAGCATCAGCAAGCATGCCGTAGTGGACTCCCTTAAGATACTTGTTAAACGCTTGCACGACCGCGCCAATGTACTCTTGGTAGCCCCCTTCGCGATTCAACCACTTCTCGTATTCACGTTCGTAAATGCTGCGCGCCCTTCTTGGAAATGCGCCATTCTCAATAAGCCTATTTACGAGCTGGATCAGAAGACTCGAGCGGAATATCGTGCCGTCTACATCAAACACAGCGACTTTCCGCTTCTTCTCCTTCATTGCCCCAATCCTATCAAATTGTTAGTCTTGTGAGAACGCGATGTTGTTCTAGTGCAAAAAATGATATCGTGAATCTATCTTTGGCAGCTGTATGTATTTTTATGGCTCAAAGCAAGGAAAAAGCAAGTGATAGAAATTTGCAAATCGGCCTCATTTGCGGCGGCCCGTCCCTCGAACGAGGGATATCACTCAATTCCGCACGATCGGTGCTCGATCACCTCCAATCCGATGAGTTGAAGATCATTCCTTTCTATCTCGATCAAAAGAAGAACGCCTACCGTGTCTCCCCTGCGCAGCTCTACAGCAACACGCCATCGGATTTCGATTTCAAGCTTACGCATGCCGCCCATCCTCTTTCCGAAAAGCAATTCGTTCGCGCGCTGCAAGAAACAGACATGGTATTTCCCGTGATGCACGGACTCTACGGCGAAGATGGAGGAATTCAGCGGTTCCTCGAAAAGCATGAGCTACCGTTCGTT
>CAYRQI010000003.1:2341-9349 GCA_964426425.1 uncultured Candidatus Saccharibacteria bacterium
CTTCAATGAACATCGCATCAGACGCGCCATTGTAAAACCCGCGAGCGGGGGCTCCTCGATCGGAGTTTTTTCCGTTTCAACACCCGAAGAAGCCGTTGCGAAAGCACATCTCCTCTTCAGCAAGCGGATGGACACGCGCGTTGTCATCGAACAGTTCGCCGAGGGGCGCGAATTCACGGTCATTATTCTGCAAAACCGCTTCGGGCTTCCCGTCGCACTTCCACCGACTGAAATTGAAACCGATTATAACGAGCATCAAATATTCGACTTCAGAAAAAAATATCTCCCGACACGCCACGTTACCTATCACTGCCCGCCTCGCTTCGACGAACATGCGATTGAGCGCATCCAGGCGCTAGCCGAGCAGCTCTTCGCGCTTTTTGGCATGCGCGACTTCGCGCGCTTCGATGGATGGGTGCTTGAAGACGGCACGATCTGGTTTTCAGACTTCAACATCATCTCCGGAATGGAGCAAAACAGTTTTCTCTTTCAACAGGGTGCCCGCGTCGGCCTTACACACCATGATGTGCTGCGCTACGTTCTCGAAAGCGCGTGCAGACGCTATTGTGTCAAACTCCCTCAAGAGAGCGCCGCGGTGGAGCGAGGACACAAACTTGTCTCGGTGCTCCTTGGCGGCTCCACCTCGGAAAGGCAGGTTTCCCTCATGAGCGGTACCAACGTGTGGCTAAAACTTCGCAATTCAACGGAGTACGAACCGCACCCATACCTACTGGAAACCGACGGATCGACCGTGTGGAAACTCCCCTACCATTTGACGCTTAACCACACAGTCGAGGAAATAGCGGAACATTGCAGGAATTACGCACATGCAAAAGAACGGCTTTTGATGTACGAAGAGCGCGCGCGACTACGCCTTGGCCTTCCAGCGAGGAAAGACCCGCGGGAGTTCTTCGATCCACAAAAGATGATGCTCGATGAGCTGCTTTCGGCAAAGGCTTTTGTTTTCAATGCGCTCCACGGAGGCAAAGGCGAAGACGGCACCCTCCAGATGAGACTCGCGCAAAAAAAGATCCTGTTCAACGGCCCCGGCGCGCACACATCGAAACTCTGCATGGACAAGTGGGCAACCGCCGAGCATATCCGGCGCGCGAAGATCGAGGGAGTTTCAGCAACCGTCGGAACGATCGCAGCAACAAAAACACTTCTTGAGATGAGCAAAGCCGCGCTCGAAAAATTCTGGAGCGGAACAAAAAAATCGCTCTCCGCGCACTCGCTTGTCGTAAAGCCGCGCGGCGACGGCTGCTCGACGGGTGTAGCGCACCTGTACTCCGCGGACGATCTCCGTGCATACCTCGCGCTCCTTCGCGAAAAAGCGCCACACGCCGGACCTCTCACATTCAAGGGCCAGATGAACATCATCGAAATGCCGCCGGAGCCGCCGGAGTATCTGCTCTTCGAGAGGTTTGTGGAAACGGACGCGCTCCGTGTGCGAGGAAACGCTTTGAAGCATACGCGGAAGAGCGGCTTCGTTGAGATCACTGTAGGAGTCGTTGAGCAAGGCGGATGCATCCGCGCTCTCAATCCATCGATAACAATCACAGAGGGTGAAGTGCTCTCGGTCGAGGAGAAATTTCAAGGTGGAACCGGCATTAATCTCACTCCTCCCCCGTCTTCAGTAATAAAACCCGCGGTCGTTCAAAAGATCCGCAGACGAATCGAACAGCTCGCGAAAGAAATCGGGATTGAGGGATATTCCCGCATCGACGCGTTCGCGCACATTCGCACTGGCGAGCTCCTCATCATAGAGGTCAACACGCTTCCCGGCCTTACCCCCTCGACCGTCTTCTACCACCAAGCGCTCGCGGAGAATCCGCCGATGTATCCTCACGAGCTACTCGAAATGCTTATAAAAAACAAGGGCTACTGAATAGCTACACTTTTGGACCATGGCATAAAAGTGTAATACTTGATGTTTGTGTTATGTACGATTGGGCCTGCGGTCGGGCCTGCGGTTGGGCCAGCGGTCTGCCGCGGGCTTCCAGAGTTTCGTCAAAGGATGATTTCTGCACTCATGGGGGCGCGCTCGGCAAACATAGCGGCCGTAGAGGACAAGGCCGTTATTGACATACTTCCAGTCCTTTTTTGGGATAAGCGCTTCGAGATCGTGCGAGATGTTCTTGAGGTCGCGCTCGTCGGAGAGGTCGAAGCGGTACGCGAAGCGCTTCACATGCGTGTCTGTCGGAATACCTTCCCACTCATCAAACAGCTCCCCAAGAACGACGTGCGCGGTTTTATACCCGACGCCGTGCAAGGTCTGCAACTCCTTGGCTGTGCGTGGGACTCTTCCCCCAAAATTTCTGACCACATCGCTCGCGGCCGCGATGATGGCCTTCGTTTTGTTCCTGAAGAAAGGAATAGAAGATATCTCCTTCTCGAAAACGCGCGGCGCAGCGGAAGCGAAATCGTGGGCGGTTTTGTATTTTTTGTAGAGCTTTTCGGTAACGCGATTCACTGCTTTGTCGGTACATTGCGCCGAAAGAATCACTGAAACGAGAAACTGGAACGGCGTATTGTATGTGAGCTCACTCTTCGGCCTCGGATACGCTCGCTTGAGATAGGCGACAATCCTTCGCGCTCGCGCTTTCCGATTCGCCAACCTCATTGCACGACAATGGGAAACTCTACGGAATCTTCGTTCTCCGGGAGTCCAGAAGGGTTGTCTTTGAGAAGCACGAGATTCGCAGGGCCGGAGTAGTTTTCCACTTCAACTCTCCCCTCGAATGAGACAAAGTCGGTTGTCATCCAGTTGTCGCTCGTCATTGCAATACCGAATCCGACCGGATTATTCTCGGGATCGCGAACCTGCAGCGGAAATGACGCTTCAAAAAACCAATTGCCTCGCGCCTGCCCGCGCACAGTAAACGTCTGCGGGACGCTCTCGCCCGGAAGAGGACTTGTGACGATGACGTTTTCGGAGACGAACGGCTGCGACGCCGCTCCGCCGGAAGTCGGCGCAGGAGAAGGAGTTGCAATAAGGACTGCGCCAAGAATGGCAACAACAATGAGAATTACAATTGCGACAACGAGTTTGATTTGCATAGTGCTATCGTAGTCCTGAAATGGTTTTTGCAATTTTCATGGAATCGTGGCGAGCTATGTCGGCCTCGGAGAAAAAATCGCCGGTTATGACCTCCGCTGCGTATTCAGAGAGCTTTTCATCGCACCGTATAGGATACTTCTTCTCCTTTTCGTAGGCTGCCACGATTTTCTCTTCCATTGGTTCAGTATTGCATATAGCATAGTCGAATTTCTTGAGGCCGCTGTACGAGAGGACGGCGCGAGCGATATCAGAGGCGACGTTATCGTGCGTCTCGCCCCATTTTGAAAGCAAGTTGCACACAAATACTTTCTTCGCGCGACTTTTTGAGAGCGCTTCTTTCATACCTTCGACGAGCAAGTTGGGAATTACTGACGTGTACGGATCTCCGGGTCCTATGACGATCGTATCGGCTTCGGCGATCGCTTCCCCGGTTTCTTCAAAAAGACGTGCGGGCGGATCGAGGAATACTTTCTCGATCGCTTTGCTTCCATCGTGTTTCGGAACATCGATGTTCGTCTCGCCGACGATTTCGCTCCCGTCTTCAAGGATTGCGTGGAGATTTGAATTGTCGAGAGAAACTGGAAGCACTTTGCCTTTGATGTGGAGAAGCTCGGAAGCTTTGCGGATGGCTTCGATGTCACTGCCGTAAATCGATGAGAGCGCCGCGAGAAAGAGATTGCCGAAGCTATGCCCCGTGAGACCGCCGCCATTTCGTTCTCCAGAGGAGGATCCGCCTCCGGCCGGAAAACGGAAGTTGAAGAGTTCACGAAGGATCTCTGCGCGCTTGCCTTCGGAGAGCGCGACGAGTGCGCGTCGGATGTCGCCGGGAGGGAGTATCCCGAACTCATCGCGCAAAACGCCGGAGCTGCCGCCGGAGTCGAACATTGAGATGACAGCAGTGATCAAAAAGGGATACTCTTTGAGACCCCGTAGGACAACGTAGCTCCCGGTGCCACCGCCGATCGTAACAACACGTTTCATTCCGGGCAGTATTGCACAGAGAGAGTAAGCTTGCTACTATGTGCCTACTGGCGACACAGAGCAAGCGCAGAATGAAAGCTGGCTTTCATACTGCCGAGCAGAGGAGCCAGAAATCTCGCTTGCGAGATTTACAACTGAATATCGTATCAAGAGCGCGGCGACCCGCCTTCGTCGAAGACTTCGGCGTAGCAAGGAGACCTGACTCCACGACCCGCCAGCAACTTGCCGAGGAGGCAAAGTGCTCTCAGACCCGAGAGGGGCAGATACTTCGTCGAACGCTATCTCCCCAATTGGGAGATATTTAGTTTTATGCATTTTACTAGAACCTAATCCCTAGCACCTAGAACCTAATTTCTATGTTCCACCTACTGCAGCGTTATACGACAGAGAGCGTCACCTCGGGGCATCCCGATAAGGTGTGCGACCAGATTTCCGACGCGGTACTCGACGCGTGTCTTTCGCAAGACCCGCGCTCGCGCGTTGCGGTCGAATGTCTCGGCAGCCATGGCACGCTCCTTGTGGGCGGAGAAGTGACGACAAGCGCGAAGGTAGATTATGAGGCGATCGCGCGACAGGTGTATCAGGATATCGGCTACGAGAATAATCTCGACATTTTGGTGCGCATCGCGGAGCAATCTCCGGACATCGCGATGGGAGTTGATAAGGATGGTGCGGGAGATCAAGGCATCATGTATGGATATGCAACGTCAGAAACGCCACACTACCTCCCACGAGGAGTCGTTGCCACGCACGCGCTCGCGCGACACCTCGAGAAACTTCGCCGCGACGGTACGCTTCCGTGGCTCAAACCCGACGGAAAGACACAGGTGACGATCCAAAACGGAACTATACTTACGGCGCTCACGTCGACACAGCACGCTGAAGACGTTCCGCAGGAAGAAATCCGCGAAGCGCTGATCGAACACCTCTTTCGGCCTGTGCTCGGTTCTATCGAGGGAGTAGAAATACTCGTCAATCCGACAGGCAAATTCGTGCTCGGGGGCTTCACGGCAGACGCCGGCCTCACCGGGCGCAAAATCCAAGTGGACACCTACGGCGGCATCGCACCCCACGGTGGAGGATGCTTCTCGGGAAAGGACCCGACAAAAGTAGACCGCTCGGCGGCATACATGTGCCGGTTCGCCGCGAAGAATCTCGTTGCGAATGGCTACGGGAAGAAAGCGCTTGTCTCTGTCGCCTACGCGATTGGCCGCGCGGAGCCAGTCATGATAGAGGCATTCAATGACGAGGATAAAAACCTAACTGATGTTGTAACGAGGCACTTCGATTTCCGCCCGCGCGCCATCATCGAGCGCTTGAACCTCCGTCGCCCCATCTACCGAGAAACCGCGGCCTACGGCCACTTCGGCGTTGACGGCCGTCCGTGGGAAGAAATCATAAAAATCTAGTAGTAGTGCGGGATGACTAAGGCGTTCATTTGGCTTCCGTGGGAATCTCATCGTCGGCTACAAGCAGGAAGGCGCCGACGCGTACGCAGATACGATGGACGATGTCCTGCGCCTTGTGCAAGCCAGACTTGCACAAGTAGAACGCGATTAGGAAATTATTCAACAGTCACGGACTTCGCCAAGTTGCGGGGGCGGTCGACGTTGTAGCCCTTGTCGCGGGCGAAGTAGTAAGCGAACAGTTGGAGCGGGATGACGGAGAGAATCGGCGTGAGCATCTCGAGCGTTTCGGGGATATAGAGCACGTCGTCGGCAACTTTCTGGATTTCCCTGTTTCCCTCGGTCGCAAGAGCAATGACTCTGCCTCTTCGGGCCTTTATCTGCTGGATTGCGGAAAAAACTTTTTCGTAGACGGAATCTGAAAGCGCAAGCGCCATCGTCGGGAATTTCTCATCGATCATTGCAAGCGGCCCGTGCTTCATCTCCCCTGCCCCGCAGCCTTCGGCATGAATGTAGGAGATTTCCTTGAGCTTCAACGCGCCCTCAAACGCGACCGGATAATTGTATTTGCGACCGATAAAGAGAAAGTCTCGCGCTTCCACGTACTTCCGCGCCAACGTTTCTATCGCGTCTCGGTTGTCGAGTATTTTCTGCACCTTTGCAGGAAGCATTTTTAGTTCTTTTACTATTCTTTTCCCTTCCGCGGGAGACATGCCGCGTTGCCTGCCGAGAAACACCGTGAGCAGAGCGAGCGCGACGAGCTGCGAAACAAATGCTTTTGTCGAGGCAACGCCGATTTCGGGGCCAGCGTGATTATAGACGCCAGCGTCTGTTTCGCGCGCAATAGTCGAGCCGACGGTATTGACGATGCCCAGCGTCAAGGCTCCGCGGCGCTTCCCTTCCCGTACTGCCTCGAGTGTGTCGAGTGTTTCTCCTGATTGCGAGATGGCAAGCACGATTGTCTTTTCGTTGATAACCGGTTTTCGGTAACGGAATTCACTGCCGAGCTCCACCTCGACGGGAATGCCGGCATGCTCCTCGAGCATGTATTCGCCGACCAATCCGGCATAGTATGCCGTGCCGCAGGCGACGATAATGATGCGTTCTATTTTCGAAAGCTTCTTCGCGACACTTTCCAACCCTCCAAGCTTTGCAAGCCCCTTCTCGGGGATCAGACGACCACGAATCGTGTTTTCAATCACCTCTGCGCCTTCCATAATTTCTTTCAGCATGAAGTGTTCATAGTTCCCCTTCTGTGCCTCCTCCGCGCTCCACTCGATCCTCTGGGCAGCTCGCGAAACGCGGCTTCCTTCGAGCTTGTAGACCGTGTGCGTCTCAGGCGTCATGACGGCAATCTCCCCATCCTCAAGAAAAATGACCTTCTTGGTGTGCGGCAGAATCGGTGAAGCGTCGGAAGCAATGAATCGCTCTTTCTTTCCCACACCGAGCACGATAGGAGAACCCATGCGCGCTGCGATCAGTTTTTCCGGTTCTCCTTTGTATTGGATCGCCATCCCGTACGTGCCGCGTATTTCTTTGAGCGCCGCTACCGCGGCCTTT
>CAYRQI010000003.1:9359-32113 GCA_964426425.1 uncultured Candidatus Saccharibacteria bacterium
TTGCTTTTTTCAGATGTTCTTCAACGAGATGCGCGAACACTTCGGTGTCGGACTGCGAAACGAACGTGTGGCCGGCTTTTGTGAGCTTTTCTTTCAGCTCTTTGAAATTTTCGATGATGCCGTTGTGCACAATCCAGATCTCGCCCTGACAATCGGCATGCGGATGCGCATTCACCTCTGTCGGCTCGCCATGGGTTGCCCATCGTAAGTGGGCGATACCGCTCTTGCCATTAAACTTCTTCGGCACTTTTTTCTTCAACTCCGCAACAGCTCCCGGCGTTTTCACGCTCCCGCTCTCCGGCGTAAAAATGCCCGCCGAGTCATACCCGCGGTACTCAAGCGACGAGAGCCCCTGCAAGAGAACTCTCCCTGCGTCCTTCGCGCCCTTCCCTGTATATGCAAAAATGCCGCACATAATGAATAGCCACTAGGCATTAGCCACTAGCCAATAGGGCAAAGCCATATAGCCAAGACGGACAATGTAGCATATTTGGCTTAAACTCATTAGTCGCTCAGGTTGATTATGTCGTGAAGGGATAAGCACCAAGTTGTCCACATAGCCGGTAGTCGGGCGCAATTGCAGCGGTATTATTCGGGCGTGACCTTGGATCTTATCGGGCTCATGGAACAGATGTTTCAGAGCGGGTGGTTCTATGTCCTTACGCTTTTGGCCGCTGCTTCGTTTTGCTGGTACTACATCAAGCACGCTAGAGGTGTGGTTTTGGATGAAAGTGCGAGGCAACCGAAAGCTCTCTTCAAGAATTTTCTTCTTGGTCAGCCGTTAACACTTCTCATCGTTTCAGCTGTTGTTATTGCAATTGTTCTAGCTGTTACATACATCCTGGACATACAGTTAGCCTAGTGGATCGAATCTAACGCTTGGCGTGGGTGCCGCGTGGGCATCGCCTTTGGTAATGCTTCCAGAAGCTCCGCGGCCTCGCGGAGGAGCTGGATCGCGAAGAGGATTTTTCCGACGAATATGCTAAGATATCAAGGATGATAAACACACTAAAAGAGGCTATCAGAGAAGTGGAAAATCTGCCGGAGGCGGATCAGGAAACAATCGGGCGCCGTCTTCTTTCGCACGTCGAAAAGTTACGCCAGCTACGGATAGAGATAGACAAAGGTATCCGCTCGCTCAATGTAGGGAAAGGCAGGAATTTCGACCTTCAAGGATTCATAAAGAAACAGCGGGCTTCGCATGGGAAAGCGTAGGAAATTCGCTACATGGTCTCCTGAGGCGGTTGCGGATGTCAATGACATTTGGAATTACTACGCGGAGATCGCTGGAAGCAATACCGCAGCGAACGTACTTCACGACATCGATGAAACGATTGCGCTGATCAAGCGCTTCCCTTCCGCAGGAAGGGCACGCGGCGAGATCCGAAAAGACTTGAGATCGTTTACCATCGGCGCCCACGTGCTCTTCTATACGATAGCCAAAGGAATTCCGGAGGTTGTGCGCATCCTGGATGGACGACGCGACATCGACCAGATACTTGCAGAAGAATCGTAGCGTTGCGCGTATAGACATTCGCACCTGTGTTACGCGTCCGGATAGGCCTCTTTAATCTCCTTGGCAAGGTAAGGATTCCACATGGCGCCGGTGGCGGACATAACGATGTCGGCGCCCGCGTCGCGGTACTCTTTGAAATCCTTCGGCACCGTGACTCCGCCGACACCGATGATCGTGTAACGAAGTCCAAGCTCATCACGCAGATGCTTGAGACGACGAACCATGTCGATCCCTCCCCATTTGATAGCAGCACCGCACACGCCGCTTTTCTTTCTTTTTTCTCCCGGCAGCGCTTGCGAGCCATCGGGGTTCACAACGGTCGCAGAGATAGTGTTGATAGCACTGTAGCCGTCGATGGTATCGCTCAATTCCCGCACAAGCTCACGCAAGACCGAGTCTTCGAAGTAGGCTAGTTTCGCAAGAAATGGTGTGCGACCAATTCTTTGTCTGATGCGCTGCGAGATCACTTTCATTTTCGGCACGTCGAAACACAAAAGGCCAGTGCCACCCTCGTTGGGACATGAAAAATCTCCCTCAATGACCGTCGTGCCGCAGGCGACAACCATTTCCGCAACATGTGCCCAGTCTTCGATATACTCATCCTGCGAGAAGCCCTCCCATTTCGTTCCCTCAAAACTTCCGATGACAAGTTGGCCGGGCTTCGCATAGCGGATGCAGTCGGCGAGATCGTTTGTCCAGACCTCGGCCGGATAGGAAGGAACACCAAAGGAGTTCGTGATAGAGAGCGGCTCCCTGTACTCGTTGCGAACGATGACGGGCTTTTGCGCGCGCTCGAGCGTGAGATCTCCTTCTATGTCCGCACCCAATACGTTGGGCCACGGATGACATGGATATTCGCGGCTTCGCACTGTTTTGTAAACCGCGACGTCGAACCCTTTGTCGAGTGCTGCCTTGACGAATTTCCCGTTCAGAAGAGGTCCCGCCGGAATTCCGATCGGATATGAGATTTTCTGTCCTAGGAATTCGAAGAGCGGCTCGCCGACAGGCAACGTGATACTGTTGGCAAAATCCCCGAACGGCCCTTTCTCCCAATTCTCGTAGTACGTTTTGTTCGGATCGTAGAATGGCGCATGCAGCATGCTTCGAGTATAGCAAGTCAGCGTCCTGCGTCGGATACTTTAAGCCACTTGTTGGCCAAAAGGTGCCAGCTCGATGGATCGGACTTTTGGATTTCATCCCACAATCTTTTAGCCGTTTTGGTGTAGAGCTTTTTGTCGCGAACAAGCTTGCGAAGCGGCTGCTTTTTCCTCGCGACATCGTTTCCCCGCTCCATCAACTCGCGCAGTTCGAGATCGATATCGAGATTATCGGCATCCTTTACTATCCTCGCCTCCTTCGACTGCCTTTTTTCATACTCCTTCAAGATCGCTTCAAAATCCGCGAATACTGTGCCGACAAGCTGGTCGTGCACGGCACGCGCATCGTCTGTTTTCGTGTAGACCTTGTGCACGTAGGCAAGATCGGCCGTACGCGTCTCCGCAAGATCGTGCACGAGCGCCATTTTGATGATCTTCCCTTCATTGTTCACGCCCTCCCTGTGAGCGATGAGGAGCGCGAGAAAGACAACACGGAGCGTGTGCTCGAGCGTGGAAGCGCACGCCGCTCCCAGGTGCTGAACCAACGCGCGTGGAATGTTGCGGAGCGAGCCGATTTCGTAGAGAAACTCGAGATCGCGATCTGTCCCGTTAGAAAACCGTCTCGCCTTCGGCGCGGCGGCAGCCGCATGAGGCGGCTTTTTTCTAACGGGATTTGCCATTCCCGAGAGTATAGCGCGGTTACGGAACCAGTTCAGCATATACAACGAGACGCTCGTCGTAGCTGCGCTCGTGAGGAAGCCAGCGACCGCTGCAGGTGATGAGATTGAGACGTGGAGCATCACGACGCGAAAAGAGTATCTTCAGAGGAACGTGCGTGTAGGGATAGGTTTGTATCTCGACGACCTTGAAGCGGAGTTCCCCTCCTCCTTGCGTCTCAACATACATGTCGTCGCCAATGCGCATTGTATCGAGATCCGTAAAAACGCCCGGAAGTCCGAGAGCGTTATCGACATGTCCCGCGATGACAGCGCTTCCCGTAAAGCCGGGTACGGTGCCATACTGGTACCATCCTGCGTCGAAGAAGTTGCTCGGCGCGGCCATGTTCCCTTTCGCGTTCATCCCCACGTGTTGAACGAACGCATCGATGCCAAGTGCGGGAATCCGAAGACGCACGGGCTGATCCTCCGGCAGCACGCTTTTTGCCTCGGCCGTTTCCTCCAACTCCGGCGCCGGCACCTCGGTATCCGGCGCGTACAAGAGCGCCCCTACAAGCGTGTCGGCAAACACAAAAAGCGCGCTCATGGTCACGATGCCTGCGGCGATCTTTAGCGCATGCGGTCGAACGCGAGCAGTCATAGGCGAAGGGCAAAACCCTCCGCCGAGATTCTACTCTCGCGGACTTCGTCTGTACACGCCCTACTTCATCCGCACGCCCTTGAACGAACGGCCCTTGCGCGCCATCTGGTCCATAAAGCGGCCGGTCTTATTGTTAACCTTCGTCCAGCGCTTGTTGCGCGGAGAGAGAACTTGCGAACGATTGTTCACTTCCCCCTTGCGTCCATGGCCTTTCCTTGCGTTACGCGCCATGCGCACATTGTACTCTATCCGCCGGCCTGCCAAGTGGTTATAAACTCGAATTGGTGGAAAAACCCGAGGATGTTCAAAAAGAGATTGTCTCGGATAGAAAAGCCAACAAAGAGCTCCAGTCCGATTCCTAGCGCCATGACAATTGCAATTGGTAGCCGCCATGCAAGAAGAAACCCGAGAGTTTCTGCGAGTGTGTCGACGAGCGAGTTGATGATGCTATCGCCCGCATAGCCCTGCGCAAGTGCCTGCTGTCGGTAATGTTCGATGAGCCACGGAGTATTCTCGACGATCTCCCACCCCGCCTCTATGCCAAGAGCGATAAGAAAGCGGTACGCAACCGGCATGCGGGGAAAGAAGTACCAGAGGGCGAGGTAGAAAAGGAAACCATGAATAATGTGCGAAAAGGTATACCAATCGGTAAGGTGCTGCGAATTACCGCTCGAGAGCACCGCACCTTCCCAGAGCTTCACATACCCGCACTCGCAAATACCAGGCTGGCCGAGCAGGTACAGCGCGACGGCCTGAAGGCCGAGGAGAGCGACCGAACCGAAACCTACGAAGCGTAGCGGCTGCATGCACTAACTCAAGAGGAGCCCGACGGTGGAAACCAAACTATCTTCGACGCCAAAAATAAAATTCCGAAAATACGTCGCCGGCATCGGTAAATCATAGCACTACGCCAAAAATATCGTGCGGAAAAGGGCTACCCGTAAAAACTCTGCGCCAAGAGCGCGCGGCGTTAGGAATCCAGCTGGAATATCTTGGTCGGCACCTGTGGTGCTACGGCGCGATCTGAGAAGAATCACGTGCGCACGGCAGCGCGGCGAAGTATCCGATGTTATTGTTCCAACATGAGAGAGTTTCTGATCTCGTCAAACACGCGGATAAGTGCGTCGCGGTCAAATTCCTTCACCGCATCCTCCCCTTCCTGCGGGTAATTCATGATGTCGCCGGAATGAATGTAGTACCGCACTGCTGTACACGGCTTGGATCCTTTTATCGCGAAGACCTGCTCCTCATAGATATTCCCTGCCGCTGCGCCTGTCGTCGTCGCGGCGGAATAGGTGGTGGTGCCGGCGGTGAGTTCGAATGCTTTGACGTTGGCGGGAATGTAGATGTCGCCAGTGCAATTTCTTGCGCGCGGCAGCCACTCGACCGAAAGGTAGGTATCAGTCGAGAGATTTGTTCCCTCTGTCATCGATGCGGGGATGGTGAACTTCACACCCCTAATCGGTTTACCCTCAAACTGCTCGTACGCATACGTGTCGTCGACCGAGTAGGAAACGGGATGCGTTATTGCAAAGGTGGATGTCGCATACGTGCTCTTTGCGGGCTCCTGTGGCAAAGGCTCGGGCGCAGGTACCGCAACACCGTATTGCCACGCGTAATAGCCACTAATCGCGATGAGAATAATAACGATCACGCCGATAACGTATTTCACCATACATCTTCATCATGACATAAAACTCCCACTCGCAACTGGTTAGAAAACAAAGGCAAATATTTGTCCACACTTGCGCTTGCTTGGGCTCGCTCAGTGTATGCACTTGTCCACAGTTCGACTCGCTAACGCTCGCTCACTGCAAGCACTCCGGTATACTTATACAAAACGAAAAGGTGCCTTGGCGGGCACCTTTCGCTGTTACGTTCCCTTATCCTAGTCGCCGAGTCGCCTTCACTCGATAGTGAGCGGACAAGCGCTCCTCGAATAAGGAGGGTTACCAAATCCCCCTCTCCATCCTCGGATTCTCACCTGCGTTTTGGAACATACATCACCCCAGAAGGTTTGAAGCTTGAGAGAGCTTCTTTCTTCTCTACCCTTGCCGGAGAAGAAGAACCGCCGCTCTCCTCGCCACTAGGCAGAGGAGTTTTAGAGCCTTCGTCGCAGTGACCTGCGACAAACACCCCGAAACCCCCGCTGGGGCCTCTGCGCGCTTGTGCCGCTTCGAGTGCGGCTTCCGCGCAGAGAGAGTGGTGTGACGATCTTGCGACCGTCACACCGCTAGAAATTCTAGCAAGACCTTCGACATGTCAAATCGGCGGCTCCAGCCGAGAACTGTGGAAAGCGAGTGGACAGATGTGTTGATACCTTATAATGAATGCACTACAAGGTAATTTCTTCACTATGAACCAGCAACTCCTTATTGGCATCGTTATCGGTCTCATCGTCGGAGCCGGCGCAGGCTACTACTTTGGTTACGACAGTGGCTGGGAGAAAGCAGTCGCTGCGACAGAAGCCCAAAATGCCGAGGGTGAGGCGGTAAATCCGTTTGAAGATGTGACCACGAATCCACTCGAAGACGTTACGACGAATCCGTACCAGAACGTGAAGACGAATCCGTTCGAGTAGCTTCGAGCTGCGAGCTTCTAGCTTCTAGACCAATACATGAAAACAAAAACAATCATTGCGACGGCTGCAGCGGGAATACTGTTCGCAGCCGGCGTTGCGTTTGCACAAGAAGATACGATCACCTTCCCTATTCCCGAGCTTGGCGGCTGTGAATCCAAAGAGGCCTGCTACACCTATTGCGAGAACCCTGCTAACCACGAACAGTGCATCGACTTCGCGGAAGAGCACGGCTTGATGAGCGAGGAAGAGGCCGACATCGCCCGCAAGATCGGAAACGCTACGGGCCCCGGGGGCTGCGTTGGTTTGCAGTGCAAAGACTACTGTGACGATGAAGCGCACATCGACGAGTGTCTCGCCTTCGCCGAGGAGCACGGCATCATTCCGCGAGAAGAGGTGGCACTGGCGAAAGAAGTCCGCACGAAGGGTGGACCGGGCGGATGCCGAAGCGAACGCGAGTGCCGCGCCTACTGCGACGCCGAGGGGCACTTCGAGGAATGCTTGGCATTCGCGGAGAAACACAATTTGATTCCGAAAGAAGAGTTGGAGATGGCGAGAAAAATGGGCGACAAGCCGGGGCCCGGAGGCTGCAGGCGCGAGGCGTGCAAAACCTACTGCGAGGATCCTGCTCATTTGGATGAGTGTATAAACTTTGCTGTCGAAAACGGCTTCATGTCGGCTGAAGAGGCAAAGATAGCCAAGAAAATCGGCAACAAGCCCGGGCCGGGTGGATGCCGCGGCGAGACGTGCCGCACCTACTGCGATGACCCTGCGCATATGGAGGAATGTCTGAAATTCGCGGAAGAAAACGGCCTCATGTCGGCTGAAGAACTTGAGCGTGCGAAGAAGTTCGCCGGAAAGCCCGGGCCGGGCGGATGCGTTGGAAGAGCATGCGAGACGTACTGCGAAGATCCCGAGCACATGGACGCGTGCATCGCGTTTGCGGAAGAAAACGGCATGATGTCGAAAGAAGAAGTCGAGCAAGCGCGAAAGATAGGCAACAAGCTCGGGCCGGGTGGATGCCGCGGCCAAGCATGCCGTGCCTACTGCGACGACCCCGCGCATCAAGAGGCTTGCATGCAGTTTGCGATCGAAAACGGACTCATGAGCGAGGAGGACGTTGCGCGCATGAAAGAAATGGGCAACTTCACGGGACCCGGGGGATGCAAAGGTGAAGAGTGCAGAACGTACTGCGACGACCCCGCGCATAGAGAGGAATGCATGGCGTTCGCCGAAGAGCACGGCATAGGCGGTCCACGAGGTGGGCCGGGAGGACAGAGAATGAGAGGTCCGGGAGGGTGTTCAAGTCCTGAAGAATGCAGAGCATACTGTGAGAGCCATGAAGACGAGTGTCGGGGATTCAGTGGCCCTGATCACCCCGTGGGACAGGAGCGTGCGATTGAGATGCGCGGCTTTGAAGTCCCGCCAGGACTTCTCGAAGAGTGCAAGCAGAATCCAGAGGCATGCCGCGAGCGTTTCCAAGAGCAAGGAGGGATGAGTGGTGATGCGCAGAAATTCATGCAGATGAGCGAGGAGGAACGGAAGCAGTTCATGCAGAACGAGCAACAACGCATGAACAACTTTATGGGACGTCCTGAAGGGAAACCATACAAACCTGAGGGAATGATGCCACCAGAGGCCTTCCGTCACCCACCCGAAGGACAATCGATGCCTCCGATGCCGCCCGAATTCCAACAGCAGTACCAAAAACAGTACCAGCACGAGTACCAGCAACAATACGAACAACAGTACCAAAAGCAATTCGAGCAGCAGTACCAGCAACAATTGCAGCAGTTCATGCCTGCTCCGACCGGTGCGGCGGGACCTCCTGCCGGTGAATTTCGTCCTCCCGAAGGCGGTAGCTTTGCCCCGCCTCCCGATGGAGGAATGATGCAACCTCCGCCAGATGGAGACACATTCCAGCAGCCGCCTCCCCCGCCGCCTTCTGACGCGCCGCAAGCAGCAGCCACACGATTCGTTGCATCGGTGTTCTCCATTATCTTGAGTCTCTTTCAATAAACGTCACTCATTACCTCTGTGCTTCGAGAACCTCTGCGCTTCGATGAAAACTACGAGGCGAACCACGAGGAACCACGAGGCGTCGCCTCGGGGGTTTCTATTTGTGTAGATCGCGGTCGTCACTGCTGATATCCGCGTAATACGCGCGAGCATCATCTAGCATCCTTCGCTGGCCGTAATTTCGGTACACCTCGAACCCATCCCGCGAGAGTATGGAGACAATGGGACGTCTCACGCCTGCATAGTCTGGAAAGCTGGAGTAGCGGTACGCGCGTAGCCATTTCTCAAGACGATTCATGTTTCGAACAACTCCCTTTTTCCATCCCGGCTCAAACCGTTCAGCTGGATTGCAGTGAATGTAGTTTACGACTTGCTGGAAGTAGCGATCCTCTCCCACATGCCGAGAACGGAATGGTTTCATGAACAAATTTCCTGTCCGGTCATTCTTGGTATTGAAGTACATAGTGTAGGCAGTGCCAAGTCTTTGCATGAACTGAGTGATACCACCTTCGCGGATTTCCTTCAGCAGTAGATGATAGTGATTCGGCATCAGACAGTACGCGCCAATTGATACGAGAGTTCGTGCGCGTGGACGCGAAACTATGTCGTCCGTTCTGCGCACGGATATATCCGCCATATGCAAATTCTTCCCGGAATTTGCAAGATACAGTAGTTGCAGAAATCGTTCCGAGTCATCCTCTGATTCGAACACAGTGCGTTTGTCGATACCTCGGTTGTAGCAGTGGAACCACTCATCGAGCTGGAAAGGAACGCGTCTATAGGCCACACCACAAGCATACCATGCCTCCAAACCCACGAGGCGACGCCTCGTGGGTTTCCTAGATTTTGTAGATGCGGTATGAAGTTCTCGTTAATCAATCCTTGTGAAAGTAAGGATGTTGCCGCCACCTGAGAGGTTCTCCATCTCCAGCGATGTTTCGTCAACATGATTAATACCAAAATACATCGGCCCCGTCTTTGATGGTTAAGCTCGACAACTGTTGCATCATCTCTCTTCGAGATCCAGGCACACAGAATTAATACAATACCTTTTCCCCGTGTCTGTCGGCCCGTCATCAAACATGTGCCCAAGATGCGAGCCACAACGGGCGCAGGTGATCTCGGTGCGCTCCATTCCATGCGAGCTGTCGCGATGCTGCTCTATCGCGCCGGGGAGCGCTTGGTCGAAGGAAGGCCAGCCGGTACCAGAATCAAATTTCGCGCTCGAATCGAACAGAGGATTGCCGCATGCCACACACGCATACGTCCCATCCGCTTTCTCATGAAGGTGTTCTCCCGTAAACGCGGCCTCTGTCCCCTTCTCCCGCAGCACGCGGTACTGTTCGGATGTCAGGACTTTTTTCCACTCCTCTTCAGATTGAGGCATGGGTCGTTTTGCCATAACTGCATTGTAGCAATACAAAGCGAGGAAAAGGAGAACAAGAAAGAATGAGTTAAAGAAACTTTACAGAGGGCCCAGCAGTGACAAACCGAAGTTGTTTATGATGTACCGCAATGCGTATGTCACTTGACCGTGTTTTTGGATTTCCGCAATCGTTAGCCACTGTGCTTCCGAGGCTTCGTCAGAAAGAGATGGAACATGGGCATTGTGTGAATGTGTGCGGTAGAGATGCCAGCGGTGATGATCACTCCCTCGGCTACAGGAATCACCGGGCATGTCAAACGTGGCAATATGATGCACATCGGAGGCTGGTGATAGGCCCGTTTCTTCCTTGAGCTCGCGCCGTGCCGCGTTCAGAGGTTCTTCTCCACGATCGAGATGCCCCGCCGGAAGCCCTAACGCGAACGGGTATATTTTACGCATCAGGCAGAGAATCTTGCTCTTTTCATTAAGTACGATGACGCCAACGCTCTCATGCCAATAAGTCCCTTCAGCGTCTATCCACCAGGTAATCCCATTGTCTATAACAATCCTGCGTTCAGAAGTTGTCCCACAGGTGGGACACTGGTAGTAGAGGCGACCTTTTTTGGTTATCTTCTGAACGCCATCGTTAAAACAGCGAATACAATATCTCCCCTCTTCCTCGAGTTTCTCGAGTGGGATCACTCCTTTGAGATTCATGGACGTATGATACGGGAACGGAACAAGAAAGCCACCGCGGGAGTGCGGTGGCTTGCGCTCATGCGCCGAGTCTTCTCCATTCTCTGATGAGAGACGGAATGACGTTGTTGAACTGTTCGAGTCGTTTCAGGATCATTGCTGGACGTCCTGATTCCACCGATGTCATCCGCGAGTCGTTCCGGAAGTTAGTACGCAGCAGTGCTACCCGGCCGCCTTCCTTCAGCACACGGAGCCTCGGGATGAGGATTGAGTCCCATCTGTCTCCGTACCTACCTCGGTAACGCAGGAATGGTGTCATACCGCGTTTCGACATCACCATCGGGCCGAATGCGTAGTCGATATCGACACCCAATAACTTGCTTGCTACCGCGCGACAGAAGGCATAATAATGCGCCTGCTCTTCAGGATAGCTCTCCATGGATATCCTGTTGAATAGACCAAGGTTAGTCTTGGTCTTGCGCATGAGACCAACCATGCGCTCGACAAACTGGGGCAAGTCCGGTTTTTCGGGCTCCATCCACAGGTAATACGGAGCGGCAGGAAACGCACGGAGTCCGGCTCGAAGCGCTTCCCGGCGGATATTTCCCATGCCTCTCGTTGTTTGTGGGACAAGAACAGCACCCCCTTTCTTAAGTTGTGCGAGATATGCTGCACTGCAGCCAACATACACTGCAACGCAGGGGATGTCTCGCCTCACAAGCTCGCATAAGGTGTCGAGAAACACCCCTGCACGTACGCGCTCAATGGGGTTGTCAGAACTACCTTGACGAACAGTAGTGATCGCAACTACGTTGTGCATCGTCTCCTCCTCTATGGTCAAGTCAATGGACCCCGTATCAACGAATACACCACCTTGAACAATCTCACAAGGTCTGCAGCCTAGAAGGTAGGCTCATCCGCTTCGTCTACGACTCGCCAAAAGCTACTACGATAAGTGGAACAACGGGCTGTTCAATGGATTCGCCGATGGCGTCGTCATTCCGCTCACGCCGCCGAAATTCTCTTTTTCGAGCATTCTATCAGCCATCCACTGGCATTCCAGCGTGCGGGCACCGCACTCACTTGAAATGGAGCGGCCTTAATCCGAATAATACGGCTAATAGCCCGTGGTCGTGGCTGTTGTAGTTGCCGAAAGCGTCGCGCTCACCGATCCTCCCGTCGTAGCGGTCGAGCTTGTTGTCGCAGCTACGGCCGCCGAAACACTCGCCGTGGTTGTCGCTGCGGAACCCGTCGATGTCGCTGTCGGAGTAGGTGTAGGCGCAGGAACGGGGGCGGGGGTTGTGTTTGCTGCAAGCCATGCTGCGAGAACAGCGTTCAGCTTCGCTCGCGTCTTCGGTCCGACATTGCCATACCCTTCATCGCCCGGCTTTGCAATTCCGTGCTTTTCCTGAAACTTCTGTATCGCTTTGAGGGTGAGGCGGCCGAATAGTCTCGTTTCATTTCCCAGAGAGCCAGCGCCTGTATCTGCAATGCGCGTATCGGCGTCCGTGTTGAGGATTACCTGTAGCAACTTCACATCATCGCCGATCGAGCCAACTTTAACAGCGCGAGCGAGAGTACCACCCGCGACAGCCGCATTGCCGCTTTGTGTCTGACCTTGTGCGGAAGCCTGCGATGAAGCAACACTTACACCCTCGCCAAAGAGTTCATTCAGCTTTGCTCGTGTCTTAGGCCCGACGATACCGAATCCTTGGTCGCCTTTCTTTGCAAGCCCATGCTTAACCTGGAACGCTTCCACCGCAGCGCGCGTGAGAGCGCCGAAGTAGCCGGTCGGATCGACACCAAGCGCTTTTTGCAGTCGTGCGACGTCGGCATGCCTCGAGCCTTGCTTGAGAAGCACGGCAAATCGCGTGGTCGCTGCACGGACTGGGACTGCCTGCGTACCTCTAGTGCTGCCCGTTGCAACGCCGAGATTTTGGTCGACATAGACGACACGGCCATCGGGATAGACGATCTGGGCTTTCGCAATGGTCTTCGTCATCGTTGCCACTGGGGTCGCGCTCCAGATGCTACCGCCCGAGCCGCTGCTTGCGCTGCCTCCCGAGCTACCACTGCTCCCGCTGCCACTCCCGCCGGAGTTGCTCGAGGATTGTGACGGAACGATCGGCGCGAAGTCAGAGAAGTGAGAGACAGTTGACGTAAGAGTGTTGTTCGTCGTGTCGACGGTCGTTGAAAGAATGTCGTAGGATTGCGTCGCGTCGTTCCAGACTCCCAACTGCAAGTCACTTTCGGAGCTTCCGCTCGGAATGCTTGATTGGTCATACGGAATGATTATCGTGACCTCGTCATTCAACGTTTTGATGGGCTGACCCGAGGAATCGACTGCGCTGATCGAAACGGCGTTTTTGGAGAGAACGGTTCCGTTTATCGCATTCGGTACTGCGGTGTTCGGTTGCGTCTCAACGGTAGCCGAGTTTGATCCGGTTCCGAGCGCGTTAGCCGGGATATTCAGCGTAAATCCGGAGATGTCGCTATTCGTGATTATGCCTCCCGCCGTCGGTGTTACTGATTCCTGACGCTCGGGTTTAACCGTAAACCCTGAAATTGCAGAAAGGGTGATGTTTTGTCCACTCAACCCGGCGGTAACACCCGATTTCGCGCCCTCATAGCCGATGGAATGGGCCGTGAGATTCCACGTGCCCGAGGAAACCGAGAGCGAGTACGCGCCGCTCGAATCAGTTTGCGCGACCGCGAAGCCGCCAGAGCCATTCGTTGCATCGACGAAGGCACCCGATACGCCCGAGCCATTCAAAATCACCGTTCCCGAAATTGTCAGAGAGGCAGTCGTGAGGGTGAGCGTGCCGACGGCCGTGTTTCCCGAGACAGTCACGGTGGAAGGAGTTGAGGATATGAATCCTGGCTTGTCCGCGCGAATTTGGTAACTTCCTGCCGGAATGCTAATCGTGAATGCGCCACTCGAATCAGTCTGCGCTCCAGTCGTTATCGTGTTGGTTTGGCCGGTCGGTATCCCGGTCAAGGAGACGTAGGCATTGTTAGCGCCCACGCCGGAAGCCGAAACAGTGCCGGTAACGTTGTAACGGACGGGAGCCGTGTAGGTGATGGTCTGCGTCGTTGAGACATTAGCCGTAGAGCCGATGGGGCCAAAGGCGGGATGACCTGCGCGGATAGTGTACGTGCCCGGAGCAAGCGTGAGCGTGTATACCTGGCTCGTTGTTGATGCGGTGCCTTCATTCGTGCCATAGCCACGACCTGTTGAGGTACGTCCATCGACGAATGCGCCGGAGATCGGGTTCGTCCCATCGGTTATCTTGACGGTAACCGTGATGGGAGCGGCGAGCGCGCAATGCGAATTTGTCGTGCCGCCGTTGGTTACCGAGACACCTGTCGTGGGCGCGGAGTCTCCCTGACCCGGGAAGAAGCAGGTAACGCTGTAGGTGCCGACTGGCAGTTTCATCGTGTACGTCCCGCTCGAATCCGAAACTGCCATGTTGGCGCCATTACCACCCTCCGCGCGAACCATCACGCCCTGCACCGCCGCCGATGCTCGTGTGGTTGAGCCCTGCAAGGTTCCTAGCGTAAGGTTTTGTGCGGAGAAGTCCTGTCCGGAAAGAGAGCTGCCCGAAACGGTCACGGTCTTCGTGCCTAGTTTGCCGAAGCCGGGAGCGAACGCCTCGATCACCCACACGCCGTTCGTGACATAGAGCGTAAACGCGCCGTTTGCGTCGGTCGGTCCTCCCACGAAGTTGCCCTGCCCGCCACCGATTGCAGACGTGTCGCTTGTCGAATTTACTTTGCGACCGCCCACGCCAGCGTATGGAATGGCATTGCCGCCATCGTCTTTCACGGTACCCGAGATTGTGAGCGTGGAGGCACTGCCGAGCTTGAAGGCACGCGTTGCAGGAACATTGTCTCCGCTTGAAGGCACCGTGATCTGCTGATCGGGCACCGATGGCATGCCGGGCTTAAACACGCCAACAAGGTACGTACCGGGAATGACATTGATGGAGAAGGCGCCTGAGGTGTTCGTCATGCCTCCCGAGCCAAAGCCGATGTTGGAGGAGGAGCCGCCCGTGGTGTTCGAGACAGGCCGCGCAAATACCCCAGCGTTCGAGACGGCGGAGCCACTGGAGTCCTGCACCGTGCCGGTAATGGTCTTATTCGCGGCTGTGAGCGTGAAGTTGATGCCGGTCACGTTCGTCGTTGTCGCGATCACCGTCTGGTTCGGCGGCGGCATGAAGGTGAATGTCGGAGGCGGAGGTGGCGGCGCGCCAGGCGTGAAGAAGGCTTCGGGCATGGCTGGCCCAACGCCAACATTGTACGTCTGGTTAGGCTGGATCGGGATTGAGTACGCGTCAGCTCCACCGGTGAGCGTAAGCGTTTTCTTCGAAAAGCCATTCGGAGAGGCCGCAAAGATGTCCACCGACGTATTTGCAGGACCGGTAACAGTGCCGGAGAGAGTAATAGAGCTGCCCCCACCCGAGACTATGATGTTTTTCACATTGTTTGTTGCGGTCAAGGGAAACGGTTGCGGGACGGAGTTGTAACTCACCGTAGAGGAGGCGCTCGCAAGAGAGCCCGGATCGATGCCGACCATGTAATCACCAGCCGCAAGGTTTGCGAAAGTCACAACACCAGAGCTGTTGGTGCTTGCGGAATTGCCTCCCGTTGCCGGCGAGAAGAGAAAGACGCGAACGTTTGCGATACGCTCGCCGGAGTCGCTCGTCAAGTTTGCGTTTGCATCATTGAAGACGTTCACCGTAAGCGTGATTGAGCCAGCGGTACCGAGGAAGAAGGGTGAGGCGGTTTTGTTTTCAAGGACAATGCGATTGTTGGCCGCTGTGTCTCGAGTCTTGATGTCAACAGAGTATCCGCTCGTAGACGGGACGGTAGAGTTGACAATTCCCGAAAGATCGATGCAGAGGAAGCTATTTGCCCCCGTGCCGTCAGTCGTCCCCAGGTTGAGCGTGATCGAGTCGCTTGTTGTTGCAACAGACGCGATGATTGGAACGCCAGCCGCAGCACCATTGAGATCGGCATTGCAGAATGAAGACGAGGTGGCCACCTTCGCGGCGTTCGTTACGTCAAACCCCGTTGGGAAGGTGAGAACAATCTGTCCTCCTGCCGGTACCGAGGTGCCGGTCAAGAGTTCGATTTTGTAGTTCGAGGTAGCGCCCGCGCTTCGCGTCATTGGCGTCACGCGCGTGGGGTTCATGCCCTGCTGACCTTGATCTATGGTGCCGCTACCCGGACCAAGCTGTCCCCCCGTTTGCGTTGAGTTCTGCACCGAGCCGAAGCTAACATTTCCCGCCGGTGTGCCCGAGGTGGAGATGCTGTTTCCGGCCAAGTCTTGCAGCGAGGTTGAGACCGTTACCTTAAATTGATTCCCGTTTTGGAGCGAGAGACCGGAGATGCGAGCGGTCTTTGTCATGCCGTCGTAGGTAACCGTTTTCCCTCCAAGACCGATGGTGGTTCCCACCGGGCTCTCCAGAGTGTAATTGACGATATTGTCTGCCGCGTTCGGTCCGCCACCCACCTTCATCGTCTCGGAAAACGTGACCGCGATTCCGAAGTTGTCGGCATTCGCGAAGGTGATCGAAGGTGCGATCACATCGGCAGAGGCCGTCGTCGTTGCAAACGTCGTTGAGGTAGCTGAGACATGGTTCCCCACAAGATCGGCGGGGCCGGTTCCCCCAGCGCCGACAGTGAATCGGTAGCCGGTATTAGTCGCAAGAGCGGTTGACGGTATGAAGCTTGCAGAACGACTCTGCGGAGAGTAGGAAACGTTCCCCGAAACGGCTGTCCCACCGATTTGGGTGACAAGTTTCAATGTCGCAGTAGTTATCGTTGAAGGATCCATGTCCTCCGAAAAGCCTGCGGTAAAGACCTGCCCAACGGCCGCATTCGTCGTTCCATTTGAAGGATTGACCCCAAGCACAGTCGGCGCTGTGGAGTCTGTGCCAGCCGCAGTGCGGAAGTAGAGCCGATATTCGTTCGGAAGCGGGATATTGTTCGTGCTCTGCGCGGTTGTGAGCACCTGTACCACGTAGCCCGTGGAAGCATCGAGGTTTGCGCTCGGCGTGATGGTGACGGTATTTGTGGTGGAGTCATAGGTATTGGTCGCTGTCACCTGCGAACCCGGCTGACCGTTCACATCGGTCATGAGTTTTACGACCGCCGTGTTGTCGACAGCGTTTGCGCCGGCATCCGATTTCATGCCCACACTGAAGATAAGCTTGACGGGAGCATTCCGCGGGTGGTTCTGGCTTCCCGCTTGCGGCTGCGTGTTTTGCACAAAGGGAGGAGTGACATTGGTGCTGCCGGTTGCGCCCGTCGTGAAGGTAATGGTAGAAGTCGCTGCGAGCGGATTGCCTGCTGCGTCCTTTACTCCGGTTCCAGCCGCAACAATGTAGGCGACGGATGGAGTGAGATTTGAAGGCACGTTGTCGAGTCGGAGCGAGGTAGAGGTCGCGCCTGTTGCCCCGTTTGAGATGAAGTGCCATGCATACGCGCCCAGATTTGCCGCATTCGCAGATACCTTACCGAATAGAAAGTCGCCGATCGAGTAAGTCGTCATATCTTGCGCTCCAGAGTCAACGGTCGTTGAGGCGGCGGGCGCAATCTTTGCAAGTACCGAACTGCCCGCAAATTGAGCTCTCGCTGCGGCATTGTCGAGTCGCAAGGCAGATGTTGTGCCCGGTCCGGTCGGCATCTGCACGACTTCAGCTGTCGTGACAATGTGCCACGCGTAGGTGTTCAGGTTGTCTCCTCCCGCGACGAGCTTTGCGAAGACTAAATCGCCGGCGTTGAAGGTGGTCGTCGCGTTCAGGTGCCCGGCGGCAGTCATACTTGAGGTAGCGGCTGGCATGATAGTGCTGAATTTCGAGCCGGAGACATAGGTCGGCGCATCGCCTGAACCATCGAGACGAAGGCCAGAATTGTTGACCGCCTGATTCGTCGTCACGATGTGGAAATTGTATCGAGTGTCGGTCGGGTTCGCCGTCGTGTTTACTACAATAAGGTCGCCAATGCCAACGGCCGTCGCATCAGAGACGGCTCCTGTTTTTGTCGGTGTCGCGAATTTCGTGACTTGTGACGGACGGAAGAGCGCGTTGCCATTGATGGCGAACGTGCCACTCGTGAGCGTGTTATTGGTGACAAGGCCGATCTCGGGTGGGAACGTATCAAACTGCGTAAACACAATGTCGCCCACCGAGGGCGCCACATAGGCTCCCTGCGGGAAAATACTATTCATCCCGCTTATATTGTAGAAAGCTGTCGAGACCGTATTTGCCTTCGCAACGCGCGAACCTGCCGCGTAGCTAGGCGGAGAGGAGACAATGAGATCGAAGCCGTCGAACGAAGGCCGTACGGCAGAGGCAACTGGTGTGCCGCCCTGCGTGAGGGTGATGTTGGTGGAATTGAGAGACGATTGATCCATTGGCTCGCTGAAACCCATATGGATGAAGGTCGAAATCGGGACCCCTGTCGAGCCATTGGCAGGGCCAGTCGTGTTCGTATTTACAGTCGGCGCGACCGTGTCGACTGTAATCGTGTCGCTCGAAACGGCCGTCGGCCCGGCAGGCATCCCTGCCGCCCATCCGACAACTCCGGGATATATCTGAACCTTGAACGCGTGGGTATTGACCGCGCTGTCGTCGCTCTGAACCACGATAAAGTAGTCGTTCCCTGCGTTGCCGCCCGCATTGTTCGCAGGAACCACTTCTGCAACGGAGAACGTGAGCGTAGTCGTCGAATGCGTGCCGCCTGCGTTCGATGTCCAGGCGGGAGCGGATGCAAGTACTATAACATCGTCTGTGGCATCAAAGCTTCCGGGTGTGCCGGTATTCTTGTCGTCGCGATAGATAGCAACACCGGATGAGGTCGCGGTGCCGAGCGTTGCCAAGTCGGTCGTCGTGCCCGAGCCGGAGAAAACGAATGAGATGGTCGTCGAGGCAAGTGCTTGGTCAGCAGAGGCGAGGTTGAGACCAATGACCGCAAGCGGCGAAGAAGACGCCTTGATGGTCTGGTTCCCCACCGTGAGCGAGGCGGCAGCGTTGCTGTCAACAGTTGCCCACGCAGTTCCGAATATGGAGAAGATGAGCCCTAGGGCGACGAGTGCACCGATACCCACACCAAAAAACTCTCGCGCGAACGCGGACAATGAACGACTCATATGTGTTTCTTTGCACATAAAAAAACTATCCTTCTTAACGCGGCGCACGCGGAGCGCCTAATGCGTGCATTATAGGCGCACCGGCGCAGCATCTTTGCCCGCAAGAGCAAGACTGTGTATAACTGTTCCTAGAGTGTTTGCAAAAGCTCGTTCAGCTTCGCGCGGGTCGCGGGGCCTACCGTGCCAAAAGCGGGGTGACCGTTCTTTGCGATCCCGTACTTTTGCTGAAATTTCTGTACAGCGATCTTGGTGAGTGCGCCGAAGCGGGTCGTTTCGTTCCCTGGCGAGCCCGCGCCGCTTGCAGCAATTTGCGTGCTTGGGTCGGCATTGAGGATCAGCTGCAAAGTGCGAACATCCTCTCCCACCGAGCCAAGTTTGAGCGCGCGCGCAAGCGGCGCGCGCGCAGGTGCTTTAGCCGAGGTAGCGAGCACGTTCCAGATAGTTGGGTCCTGTCCCCCATCAAGCTTGAAGATGGAAACGCCACGTACGCCGAGACGCTTTGCGAGTTCGACTTTCTGCTGCACTGATTCGGCGTCGCTCCAGACCATCAGACGAAAAGAGAGGTTCCCGTTGGTCGTGCTCGCAATTTGTGAGGCAGTCGCTCCCGCGACGAGCGCGGAATTGTTTGCTTCAGTAAGAGGCGGCGAGGAAGTACCTGCTCCCGCATACGTGAAGAACATCTCTCCCCAGAAACTGCGTTGCGGCGTAATGCCGAGAGATGCCGCGATGGACGTCGCGTAGCCGGGATTGAACGACCAGAGGATTTTGTACACGTACTCATTGTTCGCGTATGCGGTAACGTCGTACTCGTAGCCATAGGTTGGCACGCCGATCATGAGCTTTTTCTTAGAGACGTCTTTTGCGGCTAGAAGTATGGTTTTTTCGACCCACCGGGGGTCCGCAATCGGCGCGTATAAGAGACCCGCTCTGGCCGCCTCATCGCCAAGCTTGAGGTCTATTGCTTGCTGATCGTAAGCCATGATACGCACGCGGTCGCAGTACGTGTTGATTGCTTTGAAATCGTTGGCGTAGGTTGTCGCATCGGGTGGCGGTACAGTGCCAAAGTAGCGGTCTGCCACAGGTGTTCTCGATTCGATGGTACACATGAGCCACTTATTTTCAAGGCGCATGTTGAGTCCTTTCAGGAACGTTGAGAAATAATCTTTTGTTTCTGCTTTCTTCCCCTCAAAGTCTATATCAATGCCATCGAATCCCTCCTCCTTCACGAGATTTGCGATTGTATCTTCAAGAGCGATACGCGAGGTTGTGTTGCTAAGGAGCTCATGGAGCAGTTCGCTGTTGCTCGTCATGACCGTGGGAATAAAGCGAACATTCTTTCTTTTCGCCTCGGCCCGCAGAGTGAGCCACGGCTCTTTATTGAGCTCGCCGTTGTCAATAAGCACTCCGTCACCACCGAGCGTAAATACAAAGGGATTCACTTCAGTGAGCGTGCCAAGATTCCGAAGTACGTCAGTTGTTCCTGTTGCCGATCTCCAATAGGGAATCCATCCTGAAACCTCGAACGGCTTGTACTGCGCAGCGTCCGCTGAGAGCGGAACTAGAAAAAATGCGGCCACAACAAAAAAACGCGTGATCTTCATAGCCGTGAGACGAGCCAGTATACCAGCTCTTGCACTAGAGTCCTTCGGCGCTGTGACGTGCGAGAAGGCCACTTTTTACGACGCTGCGATACATGAAAAAGAAGAACGCCTGCGCAAGCCCAACGTAGAAAAGCGCGAGCACGATCCCTATGAGGAGCGTCGAGGGATCGAAGGCGCTCTCAAGCACAATAGATCGCATACCCTCAAACACATACGAGGGGGGAAGGATATGAGAGATAGCTTGCATCCACGATGGAAGAACCGAAATGGGATAGAATACTCCCACAAAAGGAGAGAGGAGCGCTGTCATGGGCCATATGTACCACTCTCCCGAGGGACCGAGGCGAAGCACGATTGCAGTGCCGAGAATTCCGAGCGAGATGCCAAAAAGAAAGAGAATGATGAGAAATCCAAAAAGTGCGGCACCAAGATGCAAAAGCGAGAATTCGAATGCGAATGACGCAACGAGAACCATGACAAGAAGCGAGAACATTGAGGTGAAAATTGATGCCGCAACTAATCCCCCGAGATACTCCCCGACCTTGAGAGGTGAAGCGAAATAGTTGAGGAGATTGTTAGACCATATATCCTCAAGTGCCGGCGTCGAGGTGCCTTGCTGCGATCGTTCGAGAAAATCGAGCAAGATAACGGCGCCAATAAGGACTGGCGCGAAGTCGAAGCTTGAGCCTCCCACAGAACTGAAATATTTCGTGATAAATCCCCACAAAACGACGTCGAGCGTACCCCAAATAATCAATTGTGCGAAACGCTGCGGATTACCCTTGAGGAGGAACACGTAGCGGAGAAAGACAGCGTACATTCGACTGATGTTCATACATCGAGTGAGAGCGGCTCCCGCGCAACTGTGATAAAAAGCTCCTCCAAATTCTTCTTTCGGTGCTCTTCCGGGAGAGTCTTCGGATTCCCTTCAAGAAGAACCTTGCCGTGGGAAAGAAATAGCACCCGATCGCACACTGCCTCAACCTCGTGCATGTTATGCGACGTCCATAAGACGCCACCTCTTCCCTCTTGCGCATAGGTGCGGATCCGTTCGCGAACAGTCCGTGCAGTAGAAGGATCGAGCGAGGCAGTCGGCTCATCTAATAGAAGAAGCTTCGGCTCGTTCAGCATCGCTTTTGCAAGAGAGAGGCGAGTTTGCTCTCCTGATGAGAGAAGCCCCGCTCTCTTCCCTTTAAATGATTGGAGATCAAACTGAGAAAGGACTTCCCTTATCCGCTTCTCGAGATTTTCGACACCATAGAGAAGTCCAAAAATATGAAGATTCTGTGAGACCGTGAGGTTTCCCGGCAGGTGCGCATAGACAGCAGCAAAGTTCGTCCTCTCTATCGCCTCGCTCCGGTGCTCTCCGACGTCGATGCCATCTATTGATATCGCTCCTGCACTCGGCTCAAGCACGCCGAGGATCATATTGATGGTCGTGGTCTTCCCCGCACCGTTGGGGCCCAAGAGTCCGACGATTTCTCCCTTCCCGACCGAAAAAGAAACGTCGTCCACAGCACGCACCTCGCGGTACCGCTTACTCAGATTTTTTACTTCCAAGACCGGCATACACACATTATGCACGAGCCCCAAAATAGTCTGCGATCGCGGCCGCGATTTCCTGCGGCTTATCAACAATGCGAAAGGGATCGCCCTTCTGCAGCGTCTCGCGCGAGTGGAATCCCCACGAGACACCGATCGCACCCACTCCCGCGGCTTCTGCTTCGCGCATGTCGCCGAGCGTATCGGTGATGAATATGCAGTCATTGGTGACTGCACCATACTTCTCGAGTACCATGTGAATTTTCTCGCACTTCCCCGTATGCACGTCGGCGCCCATCACTTCAGAAAAGTAGCGGCCGATGTGATATTTCTCCAAAAATCCCTGTATAGGGCTCGTGACCGTCGAGGATACGATGATGAGCACGTAACGATGAGAGAGCATTTCCACCACCTCGCGCATGCCTTCGAAAAGCCGAGCACGCTCTTCAAAAGCGGGCGTGAAAATGCTAAACCAATCGAGATCATGCCCGCACTCGGGGCCATGCGACTCCGCAAGGTATGCATCGTGCATGTCGTAGACGTTGCCTTCGAAAAATGAGCGGTACTTTTGATCCGTGAGATGCGCGCAAAGCTTTTGCGCCGTTTCCCATGCCACGGAGTATGAATCGGCAATCACGCCATCGAAGTCAAAAAGGACAAATTTCCGACCCTTCATGCGGCGGAGTATAACAGAGCCGCCCACTGGAGTAGATTGGATCAGCCAGCACATGATGTACTTTTTGTACCATGGTACAAAAAATACATCATCACTACAGCTTGAAATGTTTGCGGAACACTCGATCGTCTTCAATAGTATCTGCCACCACGAGTCGCAATTCGTCCGCTGACCAGTTGAAAAAATCCCGG
>CAYRQI010000004.1:0-1043 GCA_964426425.1 uncultured Candidatus Saccharibacteria bacterium
GAAGAGGGGGAGGAGTACAGTACATATGATTATACATATATTCATATTTGTATGAAAACAACCACATTCACCAGCACGATTGAGCCCGAACTTATCAAGTGGGTGGATGCGCGCGCACGCGCGGAAAAGCGCACGCGCCGTGCTGTTTTGGAGGAAGCAGTTCGCAGGTACCAACGAGAGGTGGCGAAAGAAAATTTGAAAGAAGGATTTATGCGCGCCGCAAACGATCAGGATATGACAGCGCTTGCCGAATGGGGAATGGACGACTATACAGGTGTCGTCGGGAGCAAATAACTATGCGCCAAGGCGAGGTCTGGTTTGCGAATCTCAATCCGGCTAAGGGTTCAGGGCAATCCGGACGGCGGCCCGTTGTGATCATTTCCGGCAATACCCTGAACGAGACGTTGCCGATCGTTATCGTGGTGCCCATTACCTCAAAGGTAAAATCGTATCCGACGTGCGTGCTGCTGCGGCCGGGCCGTGCCAACGGCCTCAAGCAAGAATCGGAAGTGATACCGTTCCAAGTGCGCACGATAACCAAAAAGCGGCTCACGAAACGCATCGGCCGCATAACACCTGACGAGTTGCGCGATATCATCAAAGGGTTATTCGTAACTCTCACACATTAACCCTTTCCTTGCGCTCGGGAGAGGGAGAGTATATGGCTGGACACAGCAAGTGGGCACAGATAAAGCGACAGAAGGAGAAAACCGACGCGGCGAAAAGCAGCACGTGGGGCAAACTTGCGAAACGTATCACGGTTGAATCAAAAAAAGCCGGCGGCGATACGAATGCGCCGAATCTCCGCGCGGTCATCGAGATCGCAAAAAAAGCGAACATGCCAAAGGAGAACATTGAGCGCGCGATAGCACGGGGCACATCGACCGACGCCACCGCGCTTGAGGCGGTTACCTACGAAGCGTATGGCCCCGGAGGCGCCGCCATCATTATCGAAGCGCTCACCGACAGCCGTAACAGAACGTCACAGGAGATCAAGCACATCCTCTCCGAAAACGGCCTCGCGCTCGCTGCGCCCGGTAGCG
>CAYRQI010000004.1:1053-5207 GCA_964426425.1 uncultured Candidatus Saccharibacteria bacterium
CGGTAGCGCGCTCTGGGCATTTGAAAAAACAACGGAGGGATATGAACCAAAGACAACGATACAACTTTCGGAGGCGGACGACGCGAAACTCATGCACGTCCTCAAGAAGATCGACGCACACGACGATGTGGAGAACGTGTACACGAACGCCGAATAACACAGCTTCTAGGTGCTAGGGACTAGCTTCTAGAATCATTCATAGGGCTTCCTCCTAGAAGCTAGAAGCTATAAGCTAGAAGCTATGAGAGTTCTTGCCATTGACCCGGGCTACGGGCGGTGCGGCGTTGCCGTGGTCGAAAAAGAAAATGGAAAAGAGTCTCTCGTCTATTCAGACTGCATTGAGACTCCCGCAAAGAACGAGTTCTCCAAACGCCTTGCCGCCGTTCAAAACGAGTGCACACGGCTCCTCGAGAAGTACAAACCGGCTGCGCTTGCGCTCGAAAAACTCTACCTTACCAAGAATCAAAAGACGGCGATGCGGGTCGCCGAGGTGCGCGGCGCGCTCATCGCCGCAGCCGCGCGCGCCAATGTTCCGGTCTTCGAGTACACGCCGGGCGAGGTTAAGGCGGCAGCGGCAGGCACAGGGCGCGCCGACAAAAAGGCGGTCATGAAAATGCTCCACGCGCTTGTAACCATTCGCCACAACATCCGTCACGATGACGAATACGACGCGATCGCAATCGGTGTTACGCACATGGCGCGCGTGCGACATTAGCGTTAGATACCTATCGAATATACAATTGCTCAAAACATGGTAAAAAAACTCCGGAGGTTGTGGCGGCGGATGCCGGCGTGGGTGGAGCTTCCAGTCATCGCGATAGCAGCGTTCTTTTTGATCGCACTCGGCAGCGCGATTGTGTGGGCGACCGTGACACCTATCCCCGCCATCGACAACTTTGAGAACAGGAAAATTGCAGAGTCGACAAAGATCTTCGACCGCACAGGAAACATCGTGCTCTTCGACGTCTATGGTCAGATCCGACGGACGCTCGTGCCGCTCGAAGAGATATCGCCCTACATCGCACGGGCCACGATCGCGATTGAGGATGCCGAGTTTTACGAGCACAACGGCTTCCGTCCGCTTTCATTTGCGCGCGCGCTCCTTGCAAACCTCAAAAGCAGATCATTCAGTCAAGGCGGTTCTACCATCACGCAGCAGGTCGTGAAAAACGCGCTGCTTACGCAGCGAAAAACCATTGGCCGGAAGATCGAGGAGATCATTCTCGCGCTTCGCCTCGAGCGCGTCTACACCAAGGAGCAAATCTTGCAGACGTACCTCAACGAAACCTCCTACGGCGGCACCATCTACGGCGTGCAGGAAGCAAGCCAGTACTTTTTCGGCATCGACGCAAAAGACGTCGACCTCGCCCAAGCCGCCTACCTTGCGGCTCTCCCGCAAGCGCCGACGCGCTACTCGCCCTATGGCAATCACCGCGACCTCCTCGACGCGCGGCAGAAACTCGTGCTTCAACGAATGCTCGAAGAGCAGTTGATAACAGAAGAAGAATACAATCAGGCGGCGGAGGAGACCGTTACGTTCCGCAGCGAACAATCCGCGGGCATCAAGGCGCCGCATTTCGTCTTCTTCATCCGCGAGTACCTCGAGGAGAAGTATGGAGCGGACGCGGTCGCGCAGGGAGGCCTCAAGGTCGTGACGACCTTAGATTGGGATCTGCAAGAGAAGGCAGAAGAAATCGTGAAGAAGTATGCGCCTTCGATGGAGAAAAATTTCAATGCCGGCAATGAAGGCGTGGTCGCTCTTGAGCCTTCGAGCGGCCAAATACTCGCGATGGTCGGCTCACGCGACTACTTCGAGGAGAAAATCGACGGCGCGGTCAATGTAACAACCTCCTTCCAGCAGCCGGGAAGCGCGTTCAAGCCGTTCGTTTACGCGACGGCGCTCGAGCGCGGCTACACACCGGAAACCGTCGTGTTTGACGTGCAAACGCAATTTTCGACTGCCTGCACGCCAGAAGAGGTAACAAACTCCACAGAGCCATGCTACGCGCCAACGAGCTTCGACGGCACCTTTAAGGGGCCGGTGACCTTCCGCGACGCGCTCGCGCAGTCACTCAACATTCCCGCCGTAAAAGCGCTCTACCTCGTCGGCATCGAAAACGCGCTCAATATGGCGGAGCGCGTCGGCATCACGACCTTGAAAAACGCCGCAAGCTACGGCCTCACGCTCGTTCTCGGCGGCGGAGATGTGACGCTCTTGGAGCTCACCGGCGCCTATGCCACCTTGGCGAACGACGGGGTGCGCAATCCGCCGGTTGGCATCCTTCGCGTCGAGGATAGAGAAGGAAATGTGCTTGAGGAATACGAAGACAAGAGCGAGCGGGTGATGGATGCGCAGATCGCGCGGCAGATCAGCGACATCCTCGCCGACAACGTCGCCCGCACGCCGGAATTTGGCGCCAATTCACCCCTCTACTTCCCGGGGGAGAACGTCGCTGCAAAAACGGGTACAACGAATGACTACTGGGATGTATGGATCCTTGGCTACACGCCATCGATTGCGATCGGTGCATGGGCCGGCAACAACGACAACACGCCGATGGAAAAGAGAATCGCCGCGTTCATCATAGCGCCAATGTGGCACGAGATCATGGAGTTCGCGCTCGAGAAGTATCCCGCCGAACCCTTCACGCCGCCGGCTCCCGAGAGCAGTGAGGCACTCCCTCCAGTGCTCCGCAGCTCCTGGAACACCGATTCCTCACAAGGCGTGCATGAAATTCTCTACTGGGTTGACAAAGACAAGCCGCGAAACGGCAGCGGGGGGAATCGGAGCGACCCACAGTTCCCCTACTGGGAATATCCGCTTTCACTCTGGAGCAGAAACCCGGGCACTTCTAGCGCGCCAGTCTCTGGGGTTGCCATCACCTCTCCGCCGAACATGGGAGTCGTACGCGCATTCGAGCCGTTCACTCTCTCGGCCACGCATCCGCACCCGGAGATCGTGCAACGCGTCTCCTACTACCTCAATGGCGGCTACATCGGCGCTGCCGTACAGCCGCCATACATAGTCACGCTCGAGCCGGAGGGTGTCGGCACGATGCAACTCACCGCGGTAGCAGAAACTACGCTCGGCTCCGAAACGAGCACAATCACATTCACCATCCAGTGAACAGCTTTCAGGTGTCAGCTTTCAGCTTTCAGAAAAGAAAATCCTGCGCGCCTCCTGACAGCTGATAGCCGGAAGCTGACAGCTACCTATTGAGAGGCATGACGAGGTACGTAAACGAAGGATCCGAAACGCCGCGAATCACCAGAGGTTTGCCCGCACCGGAGAAGCCGAGTGTAATGGAGTCCGACGCGATGGTCGGCAGACAATCAGCAAGGTAGCCGATGTGAAAATTGATATCGAGATCCTCCCCGGAGAGCGCAGCTTCGATTGAGTCTGACATCTCTCCCACCTCCTCGCTGCGCGCCGTCGCGCTGAAAATTTTCCGTTTCGGGTAGATATGGAAGCCGAGATGTTGGTCGTTGCCCGAAAAAACACGCGCTTTCTTCAATATTTCAACCACATCGCTCTTCAGGACAGTAGCTTCCGTTGAAAAGCTCTTGGGCACAATCTCTTTGTAGTTCGGGAAAGTTCCGTCCACGATGCGTGACAAAAAACGAATACCATCGCATGAGACAGAGAGTTGCGATTCATCAGCGGCAAGCTTTACCTCCGCGCCTTCGGCATGCTCGAGAATATAAGAGAGTTCGAGCGCATGCTTGAGAGGAAGGAGCACCTCTTCCTTTCTCTCCCCGGCGCCGATCACTTTCTCGGCAAGCCTGAATGAATCAGTCGCAACACAGGTAACTCCCGTATCTCCGACCGAGAGGTAGATGCTCCCAAGCTCCGGCCGTATCATTGAGGGAGAAGCCGCGTACGAAACAGCCTGCAGGCCATGTAAGAGCCGCTCGCGGGAGACACGTTCTTCCTTCCGACTAGCCCCGGGTGAAGTGAGAGTAGGAAACTCATCATGCGGTAGAGCTTTGATAATAGTCCTTGTCCCGCGCGATTCAATGAGAAGATTGCTGTCTTCTGCCGACATAGTGACCTTATCACCCCCGATCGAGCGCAGTGTCTGCGAAAGCACAACAGCAGGCACCGCGACAGCTCCACCTTCCCCAACATCACCCGGAACCGCCACCTCAATACC
>CAYRQI010000004.1:5217-16514 GCA_964426425.1 uncultured Candidatus Saccharibacteria bacterium
GTAGCATGATGGTCTTTCCGCTCACCTCTATGAGGATACAGGCAAGTGTCGGGAGGGTTTCCTTTTTCCCCGTAACCCGCTCCGCAACGAGAACACCATTAAGGATCTTTTCTTTAGTTGTTGATGCTCTCATGAATATTCTTTATATAAATACTATTACTACTATTAGTTCTGTGAACAATGTGCATAAACGAAATACTCATAGGTTCTCAACGACAATTCGGTCACACTTGTGGTGCGGAAAGTCTGTAGATGTCGTGTTGATGATGTGTACAAGTTACCCATGGAGATTTTTTCTGTTGATAAACACGGTGGTGTTCGATTGCAATTCACAGGAAATTCATCTGCTATGAATGGACGAGTGTACGGATGTGATCGATCTCCTGCTCGAGGGACGTGTTCGATTTAATCTCCTCTTTTATTTTCTCGCACGAGTGTATGACCGTTGTGTGGTCGCGCCCACCGAGTTTTTCGCCGATTGATGGGTACGACACACTAAACTCTTCCCGCAGTATGTACATGATGATCTGCCGTGGTTTCACCACCTCTTTCTTGCGCGTTTTTTCGTAGATGCTCCTTTCGTTCACTTCGTAGTAATTCGCGATGCGTCGCACAACCTCCTCGACAGCAATCCCCTTGTTCGGTTTGATGTTGTGCTTAATGAGCGCGTGCACATCCCCTTGTGTTACCCCCTTTCCCTTTAGTTGGGAGCGGCACACGATCATGTTGAGGATCCCTTCAAGCTCGCGGATGTTGCTGCGCACATTCTCTGCGATGTAGATGATGATGTCCTCTGGGATAGAGAAACCGTGGCTCTCAAGTTTTGCCTTGATAATCGCGATTCTCGATTCCATGTCTGGCTCCGGAATTTCCGCGATCATGCCGGCGCTAAAGCGACCACGCAGCCGCTCTTCCAATCCTGCGAGCATCGCAGGGTGCTTGTCAGAGGAAAAGACAATCTGCTTGTTGTTGTCGTAGAGCGTGTTGAAAAGGTGGAAGAGCTCCTCCTGCGTTTTCTCGGTGTTCGCGATGAACTGCACATCGTCCATGATGAGAACATCGTACGCGCGGTACTGATCTTTGAACGAATTAGCCCGGCCGGCGCGCACGGCGTTCAGGTAGTCGACCGAGAAGCGCTCGCTCGTGACATAAAGGACCTTCTTGCTCGCATGTGTTTTCTTGAAGTGATTCCCGACTGCCTGAATGAGATGCGTCTTGCCGCGGCCGGTTGCTCCGTACACGAAGAGTGGATTGTACGCGAGGCCCGGGCGCTCGATGACGGCTTTTGCCGCGGCATGCGCGAGTTGGTTGAAAGGCCCGACGACGAACGTCTCAAAGGTATAGCGAGGGTTTAGATTGTCGCGCTTGTCGATGTAGAGGTTGTCGAGATCGAGTGAGGCGTTCTCTTGCATGGGTGCGCGCATGGGTCGCCTCTCTGGGGTCGCGGGAGCGCGATGCACAACATACTCGATGCTGCGAATGCTCGCGTCGAGGCCACGGAGGGCCTTTAGGATGAGCTTGTTATGCTTCTCGACGAGCCACTCCTTCACAATTTTGGAAGGGACCGCGATTTGGACGGCTCCGCCAGAGCGTCCGGCGATGTCGGTGTTCTTAAACCACGTCTTGAAGCTTGCCTCCGACATGCCGAGTTCGATCTGGACAAGGGCATTTTGCCAGAGTTCATGGTTAGTGAGAGAAGACGACATAGAAGAAGGAAACAGCTCGGACATTATACGCGCGCTTCTCACTGCGCAAAGATTGCGTAACCATGTCTCGTGTGTTCACATCGTGGGGATAGAAAGTGGACAATAATTCGGCGGCATGTGGGCTCTTGAGAGTTGCGCCGGCGCATGCTTGCGCCGCGCTCTCGCTCGGCTTCATTGACCTCTGTGAAGACCCCTCAAGAGCCAAAAACCGACTCATTTATTGATTGGAAGGAGAAATAAGGGTATAGTCTGGCGATGAAACGAGTCTATCAGCCGAAAAAGCGCAAGCGCGCGCGGACGCACGGGTTTTTGAAACGTTCTCGGAGCAAGGGTGGCCGGCGTGTGCTTGTGAGACGGCGTCGCAAGGGACGTTCGAGACTGTCCGCGTAAATGTCGAATGCCATTCGGTTGAGGCGGGCTGATGTTCCTCTGACCGGGGCGCCGCTCAAGCGAGTTCACGGATCCCTATTTTCCCTTTCGGTGTTTCCGCTTGCGCAAGAACGCAGTACGTCGTTTGCATGCTTCGTTTCGAAGAAGGTCGCACCGAAGGCGGTGCAAAGAAATCTGGTCAAACGCCGCTGCCGGGAGGCAGTGCGCGCGCGAATGCGCACATTTCCTTTACGATTGCCGCTTGCACTTGTCTTTCAAGCAAAAAAGGGTGTGGCAAGCGCGTCATTCGCAGAGATCGCTCGCGATATTGAGCATCTTATCGATAGGATTTCGTGACGTTTCCCCTGCCCTATACTGCGTACCCCATACGCGATACAATCTGCCGCAATGATATCCGCCGCGTTCCACGCGCTCGTTTACGACCCGCTCTACAACGGGCTCGTTTTTTTGGTGGGCATTATGCCGACGCACGATGTTGGTCTTGCCGTGGTCGCGCTCACTATACTGGTGCGCGTGCTTCTCTTTCCCCTATCGCGTCGCGCGGTGGAAACGCAGCTCGCGATGAAAAAGATCGCGCCAGAGGCAGAACGGCTCAAGGAGAAGTATAAAGGAAATCGAGAGGAGCAGGCACAAGCACTTCTTGCGCTCTATCGCGAACATGATGTACATCCGTTTGCGAGCATTGGACTCCTCCTCGCGCAGCTTCCTGTTCTTTTCGCACTCTACTGGATATTCGCAAGCGGCGGCTTGCCGGATATCCATCCCGAACTTTTGTACTCGTTTATTCCCGCGCCGGAGAGCGTGAACATGGCGTTTCTCGGGATGCTCGATATGGCGGGCAATAGCATCGTGCTTGGCGCCTTGGCTGCGCTCACGCAATTTGTCTACACACGCCTTTCGATGGGAGCGCCCGATCCCGCCCGTTCTGCAGAACGGGCGGGATTCTCGGCGGACCTTGCGCGCAGCTTCGAGATGCAGGCGCGCTACGTACTTCCCGCGACGTTCATCGTGCTCTCGTTTTTTATCCCGAGTGCGGCAATGCTCTACCTCACGACGAGCAACGTCTTTATGATCGGGCAAGAATTGTTCTCTGGAAGAAGGTTTTAGAATCAGTTATCAGTATCAGTTGTCAGAGCAGAGTGTTATTATTAATTACTGACCACTGATACTGACAACTGACAACTGTTGGAGTATAGTGCCCCGATGAACGATGACATCGCCTCCATTGTCGAAACAGTATTGAAAGAACTCTTGAACGCTGCAGGACTAACCTACACCGATATCGTGCGAAGCGAAATCGCCGGGCAGACCATCTTCGCTGTTTCTGCTGACGACGCGCGAAGTCTTATCGGGGCGCACGGAGACACCGTGCACGCGCTTGATCATCTTGTAAAGAAGATCGTCGAGAAGCGGTTCGACTCCGCCCACCGCAGGGCGCCCGTCACTCCGGCGGATGCCGAGGGCGTGGAGGAACGACCGGAGCTTCACTTTTTAATTGACGTGAACGACTACCGAGCGAAACAGATCAAAGACTTGCAACAAAAAGCTCTCATGATGGCCGAGCGAGCGCGTTCGTTCCAGTATGATGTCGAGCTCTCCCCCATGACTGCCTATGAGCGGCTCATTGTTCACACGACACTCCAGAACGCGCCGGATGTGAAGACCGAATCCCAAGGAGAAGGGCGGAGCAGGAGGGTTGTGATCCGGTACGCGGGGGGCACGCAGTAAGCCCTATCTTTCTCCTCCGCATATTGCGCCATTGCAACTGGTTTGCGGCGTTCTCGGGTCTATCTTGAGTTTCAGTATATCCGGATTGATCTGGTAGAGAATGAGGTAGATAGCGAGGAGAAGAAAGAGGCCGAGGAGCGTGTCCTTGATTATCTCTTTCGCATTTTCTTTCGATGTCCACAGGTCACTCGACATATACACAAATCCTGCCCACGCGAGGCGCAGGACCGCGAGGATGGCGCCGAGCGAGATCGCGCCGGTGAACACTTTCTGCATCAGGCCGCTAAGGTCCTCTGATCCATATGCGTCTGCAAGTTTGGGCGAATTCTCTAAACTCTTTTCGAGCGGAACGAATCCCTGCGCGGATGCAATATCAATACTCAGCGCAACAATCGCGCAGGATGTAATCAGAAGAAGCACGAGCCAAATCCTTGCGCGGGAGAGCAACATACTATTCTTCGATACGCAGGAGCCAGAGCGTTTTGTCGACCGAGTTTTTGAAGGCAATGTAGGCGTCGCTTTCGTCGATGATGGGTTCTTCGACGTCAAATGTGGTGTTTGCAGATGAGTAGAGCGGCTCGGCCGCGTTTGCGCGCACGTCGACTTTCCACCACGCATCGGATGTGTGCACTTCTCCGCGGTACCATCGGTCAAGGAAACCGGGCGCGGGATTTTGTTGTGGCACCGCGCAATAGGCAACGAGCATGGAAGAAGTCCACACACACTTGTCGGCAATGGTGCGAATCGGGAGGAGCACCGGTGAGGATGTTGGGCTCGGTTGTGCGAAGAGTGAGAGGGTTTGAGCCGACGTCCCGTAGAGGTATGCCGAAGATTTCGGGTGTGGCAGGAACGTGAGGCCCTGCACATCTCCCACGACAGGCTCAAGCGAGTTCTCCCGCACAAGGTAGGCGTGCCCCGCGGCGTTATCCGAGGCGTTTTCGGTAACCATGATTCTGCCGTCTGCGAGGAAGTCGATCTGCCAGTGGAGTACCGCCGAATCGAAGACCTTTTTCTGCTTTTTTTCGTCCCATGAGGCGCGAATGCCCGCGCCACCTCGGAGCGCGTCGACAATATAGAATAGTTCCGTGCCGCTCGGATTCAGCGCGATTGAGTGAATGTTGTTGACGAGACGTCTTTGTTTCAAAGTGGCCGGCGCCTCTGGGCTTGTCGTGCTTGCGGTAATTTCTCCGGCAACAGTTGTGACAAGGCCGGTCTCCTCGACGCCGCGCATAATCACATGGTCGCCCGCGACGAGTGCTTCATAGGTGCGCGGGACGAGTGTGTTGGTGAGGCGCTTCAGCGCGCCGTTATCCAGAGAGAATTCAAGGATGTACCCGGAGCCTCGCTCGACGAAACGCAGGCGCATCGGCGAGCTACTGCCCACGAATCCATAGCCGGCAGTCGGGGTCTTCCCCACGTGCATAAGCCGAGGCTGCTTCTCCTCGCCGCTCTGCACGCTGCCTCCGATGAGTGTAGAGAAACTCGAGATAATGTTTTCGTACGTACTGCCCACGCCAACGCCGAGTGGTTGCGGCAATCCGAAGCCGCGTCCTGCGCTCTCCTCCGTTATGTCCGCCCGCTTCTCTTTGAGGAAGAGATACCAGCCGGCAAGCGCAGAGAGCATTATGACAACGAGAGCGATGAGCGTGTATCTGATGACGAGAGCGGAGCGCATAGGTTATTGAGTTGCCCCGAAAGGGGTTTCGGTGTTGCCGCTGTTGAGATTGACTCTCCACGAGCCGGATGAATTGAGGAACAGATTCCTCGCGTGCGTGAGCACAAGCTCGATGAGCGCTCTGCCACTCGAGCCTGTAGCATTTATCGTGATCTCGCTCGGATGCTCTTCGTCATGTGCGATCTTGTTACTGTTCACCTGCCACTCATAGCGGAGCGCTCTGTCATCGGGGCTTGCTGCTTCCGCAAAGTACGGCACGACGGAAAACGACGCTTCAACGTCGGGGATTGAGTTCTCGTTTTCAAGCGCGCGGTGGTAGCTCAAGCCGAACACGGGGTGGTTTTGGTAGAGAACGATGCGTGGCTCTTGAGAAATAACGCGTGTGCTCGCCTCGCCCACGAGTGTCCCATCGAGCGTTTTTACCTCGACTGATATCGAGTCTTTTCCAAAGAGAGGGGGACTTTCGATAACGGCGCTCGATTTATCGCGGCCAGAGACGGCGGCGATAACATAGCCGTTGCGTTTCCATGTGAAGAGGAGGTCGCGTGTCGCAACAGGCGATCCGTTCTTTCGCACAAAGCGCGGGATCGCCTCAAGGCGGAGATTGGTTCCCGCAGAAGGAAGCGCGCGGCCACGGTAAAAGGGGGGCACATAGGAATCGGCTTCCCATAGGAGGTCGAGCTCGACGGGGCGGATGAACGCCTCGACAGTGGCGAACGGAAGCTCTCCTTCCAGAGCGATGAGCGTGAGCCGCGTCTCGCTTCCGAGTGGCCCCGCCGGGATGTCGACTTCGGTGGTTCCAACGCCCGATGCGAGCGTCTTCCCGTTCGCGTTCCACGAAAGTATCGTTTCGGAAAGGTCGATGGAACTCGAGCGCGCGAGAGCATGGACACTTTCTCCCGGGGCGGGGTGCGAGGGAGAAAGTTCTATCGATAGATCGGTGCCAAAAATGAGATCGATGCTCGACTGCGCGGACGCGTTTGAGGGAATGTATGCAGCGCTCGCGGCGAAAAGCGCCACGACAGCCGTGAGAGCAGAACCATGAACGAGCGCACACCGGGTGTTCATATATGTGCCTCGGTTTGTTCCGGAGTGGCATTGGTTTCCTTCGCGCGCGTGAGAGCGGCTTGTATCGTGGCGCTCTCGGCGGTGCCGGGTGTGCTCGGCGAGGAGAGGCGAGGACTGCCTTCGCTCTCCAGATTCTGGCGTGGCAAGGGAATTCCCGCTGGCATGTCGCCCGGCAGTTGCCCTCCCTGTGCCGAAGCTTCGGCGGATAGAGCGGCGTTCTCGAGTTCCCGCTTTGCTTTTTTGATCGCGAGGATCTGTGAAGGGTCGGAGGTGATGATCTGATCTTCCGTGTAGCTTGCGATCACCTTGATCGCAACATGCTTCAAGCCCGCAAAGAAAATGCCTTCTCCCACATCAGATTCGAGGAGGAGGTATTTCTCCTCATCGGAGAGCTTGAATGTCTGTTGCACGAGGTCGACAGAAGTTGGTGATTGCCGGAGCAGTATCTGGATCGAGGAGTTGGTGATCATCGGGATGCCGTAGGGAGAGTTCAGGAAGTCCGAGACGTCTTGCGTAATAGTGGAGATGCCGAGGTAGTACTTACGGCCGCGCTTCGCGATGCCGAAGAGAAAGGAGGCAGTGTCCTCGCTTCGCATCATCCACCACGCCTCGTCGATCACGAGGAGGCGCTTGCGGAGCTCTTTCCGCACCGTGTTCCAGATGTGGTGCGTGATGATGTACATCGCAACCGGCTTCAGGTCGTCTTCCATGTCGCGCACTGAAAAGACGACGAGTTTCTTGTTCATGTCGACGTTCGTCGGGCGGTTCATGAATCCTGCCCACGTGCCCTTCGTGTACTTTGAGAGCCTTGCGACGAGTGACTCCGAGCCTTCCATGCCCGAGAGCACGAGTTCAAAGTCTGATAGAAGCGGTGGCTCGACTGCGGCAAAGTTCGCGTCGGAAGTGATGTCTTTTAAGGCGTATGTTTCGGTGATTGCTTTGTCGATGATGGCATCTTCTTCCGGCGTTAAGCCGCCGAGCATGATACGGAAGAGCCCGACGAGCGTGATGATGTTGTTGCGCAGCACGTCGGAGGGATTTTCATCCTCGCGTGGGATAGGGAGATCGAAGGGATTGATGTGGTGCTCGGAGGAGAGCGAAATGTTGAAGTAGCGCCCGCCCGTCGTCTCTGCAAGGTATTCGTACTCGCGCTCGGGGTCGATGACGATTACCTCGGCGTCGAACATAAGCGAGCGCAAGATCTCGAGCTTCGTCATGTAGGAGTTGTGCACGAACATGCCGCCGTGGCCGGCAAGAAACACCTCATCGTCGACCTCGAGGTCATAGACATACGTGTCTTTTTTGTTCGGTTTTTTGATTATCGAGACGATCGGGTCCCAGAAGAGGTCGGCATGCGCGAGCGTTTTGAACATGGCAATGATTTCTTCGACTCGATTCAGATTGTAGAGAGTGCGATGGTATTCACGAACGATGAACTCTGCCGCGAAGCGGAGCATTTCATACGATGAATTGTCTTTCCCACCGCGCAGCGACAATGAAAGATACGGATTGATACTTTTGGCATGAACTGCCATATAGTCAACACCGTCCGCGATCATCTTTTTTAGTTCGGCAATCGTTGCGGGAGCGGGTGTTTCGGCGGTTTCGAATATCTTTAGAGCATTTTTGGCCCTCGGCGGCATTCCCTGTTTTACCGTAGACCATGAACTACTCAATTTTTCGATGAGTTTGCGATTGAGTTCGCGGTTTTCTTCGGCCTTTTCCACGATCGATGCAATGGTCGGCAAATCGGAAAGCTGCTGCATGAAGGGATGCAGGTCCTTGAATCGCTGAACCCGCGCCTCGATGCTCTCCGCAAGCCTTTCCAGACGTTTCGGAGAGAAATCATGCCCTTGTTTCAGAGCAGAAAATTCTGGCAAGTCTGAAATTTGTGAGTCGAAGAGCTTGCCGAGCTCTTCCGCTAATGGTTGCAACCCTGGCACAATATCGCAGTTTATATTGCCGTTTTTTGCCGCGATTTTTGCCAGAGCTTCTTTTTTGCGCGTTGTGATGAAGCCGATGTGTTCCTGGAATTTTCGAATATTGTCCTGTCCCGAAATCCGCAATTGCCAGAAGGCTCTCTTGCGGCTTGTTTTTACATATTTCTTCTGCCGCTTCTGTATGCGCGCAACAATGCCAAAGTAATATAATAAATAAGACAAACCCGATATCAATTCCTTTGATTTCGAAATAGCGGTAATCTCGTGATTCTCGACTCCGCCATCACCCTCGAAGTACGCTCGCAGGTAGGCAGCAATCACCTCGCGTGATGCGTTGAAGAGGAAATCTGCAACTCGTTTCGTCTTTGATTTGCCTCCTGCACCAATGCTTTGGATAAGTTTTGAAAACGATACGCTGTAAATCCCTATCCAGCGCGGCGTGCGATGGGATTTAACTCTAAACAATTCGCACTGCGTCTCGATGTGGGAGAGCGCTTCTTTATCTGTATTGCTGATAAGCACTCTTCCATGTCTCACTGAACCCTCGGATGCTATCCATCCAAGCAGTGCGCCGAAGCTCTCCGTAACAACCGTTCCCTTCACTTCCGATGCAGGATGGGTAGACACATGTACGGCACGCGGCAGTGGAATGTATTCCCCCTCTTTGACATCCTCGCTTTTTGCGGCGACGATTTTCCCGTCTCGCAGAATAAGCATGTTATGATCTGCCGTAACCGTGATTTCTCGACCGCTTTTGGTCTTGAAAGTGTAATAAATGTCTGGAGCATCTTTTCGCGCGGCGACTGATACCCTGCTCCAACGCCCCTTCATATTCTTATCGAAACTGAATACTTCGACTCCGGGGTCGATAACACCCTCAAGCTCGTCGTCGATTTGTGTCGCGCCATGCTCTCGAATAAGAGCGTCAATAAAGGGACCGATTTTCACATTACGAACAATGCCACCTCGTTTTATTAGGACACGTTCTTTGACAGACGTCGACTTTCCCGCTCCGCTTTTGGCGAAAGTGACCGAGTTGTAGTTCTCCAAACTAAAGCGATCGAACAAAATCAGCGATGAATTGTGGCGGTTAATGCCGTAGAGAATGCCTTTGTCGGATGTGAGGTCGAATGAGATGAACGGAAAGATGGATGAAAGCGGCGCGGAGTTGAGCTTGGTGTGCACATCGAGCTCGTCCGTCGCGAGCGGTAGCGTCGAGCGGAACCCTCCTTCTTGTTGAAAGAGCGCCGGGCGGATGTAGACGAGGCGGCTCTCAAGGATGGAGCGGATCTCGCTTTCGATTTTATCCACCTCTTCACGCGTCGAGCCGTAGATGGTGAGGTAGAGGCCCACCTCAAAAATGCGCTCTTGCGCCTGCTGCAGGGAGTCGCGGAGCTTCTCAAGATCTTGGTAGGCAGTGTCGAGGACGGGATCGCGGACCATTCCCTTCTCCTCGCGCGTCGCGATTTGGCTCTGCACCTCGGCAACTTTCTTCTGGAATTTGCGGAGCATCTCGGTGGTATCCATCGGATGCACGAAGATCGAGATGTCGATGACCTTGTCCATGTTGATGATGGGCGCAAACCACCCCGTTGTGAGAAAGCGCGGGTAGGAGATCACGAAAAACGTCCGGGCGATCTTTTCTCCGAGGTCGATCTCTCGCGAATTGATGCGGAGCGCATGCGGTGCGATGACGTCTTGGAGCGAGAGCACGCCGGTCTGATAGATCTCCTCCGGGAGCACGGGCAGCACAGACGCTGCAGGCACGGTCTTTTTTTTGAAGGGAAGCAGGTCAGCGAGGTTCATATAGTATCAGTTGCTAGTGTCAGTTGTCAGAGGGGTCGTATATCGGTGTTTTTTCATACTGATAACTGATACTGATCACTGCTGACTGTTCAATGGCATTGGTTTCCCAGCTTCGCCCGGATTGAAAAGTTTGTAGAAGAGTTCGATCGCCTCTTCGGTCCCGAGCTGCACCGTGCGGACTCCCGTGCGGATGAGGCCCTGCTGCACGATTGCGACACGCTGCTCGAGCTGCGAGACTTGCTCTTCGAACGTCCTGTTCGCTTCGGCTGCATTCTTCTTTTTTCCCCATGGCAGTATCGAGGCGGGTCCGCTCTTTGTAAGAGCTGGAAGTGACGGCGCGTACGGCACGACAACGAAGAAATTTTTCGTCATGATGTTGGCGGCTTCCGTGAAGCTCTTGATGAACTCGATGTACTCGCGGATCTGTATGCGCATCAGATCATCGAGCTGCTCCTTGTAGCGCTCCTCAAGTGTTGCTACGTATGGGCGGATATCGAGCATGCGAGATTGCACGAAGATCTGCACGGAGAAATCGAGCGAGTTGAGAAAGTTTTGGAACTGCAAGAGGAATGCGTTTTGCTCATCCTCGGATTTGAGCGCGAAGTTTAGAGATGATGCGAGCAAAATCGCGCGGAGGCCGCCGCCCTTCAAGACGACGATGCCGTCGCGCACCTCGGCGATAGGGACGAACTCTTGAGCGGAGCGCTTCCCGGATGCGATGGATGGAAGTTGTGTAGGCATAATGAATGGGCACTAGGCACTAGGCACGAGGCACAAGGAACAAGGTAATAGGCACCAGGCAACAAGTAGTGGGCGATAGGCCTTGGGTGTTGGATACCCAACTTTTGCCTTTTGCCCTTTGCCTTTTACCTTATTCATATGCGTGCTTCTCTCGCGGTTCGCACCGGCGCAACGACGCCGCCGGCGTGTTCGCGATCCTCCGCGACTCCCGCCGCTATCCGCTCCTTGATATCGAGACTCCAT
>CAYRQI010000004.1:16524-27195 GCA_964426425.1 uncultured Candidatus Saccharibacteria bacterium
TTACTCTCGGAGAGCTTCGGTATATAGACTTCTGTCTTCGGCTGCTGTATCGCCATCTCACTTCTGCCTTCTGCCTTCTGCCTTCTGCCTTGCTCTTCGTTGCTCCAGAGATAGAGCTTGCTCTTTACCAGATAGTAGAAGCCATTTTCGAGTCCGAGGATAAAGGGGCGTCCGTTCCACTGCAAGAACGCGAGCGCCGCAGCTAAGCCCCCGACTCCGAGAATGAGAGGGCCCGCGAGGTAAAGGGGCAGGACGCGCCAAAGAAGATACGCGGCGCCGAGACCGCCCGCGACATAGACGAACTGCTTGAAAGTAAGAGGCCCGAAGATTTTGTCTTCGACCTCGATGAATTGTGGGACCTGAAATTGCATAGGAGTAGCTTCTAGGAGCTAGCTTCTAGCTTCTAGCTTATTAATCATAGCACGCAACATTTTGCTCACTTCGAACAATAACGAAGTAGAAACCTCCTGTTCCCTCTGATTGCCGAGCGAAAGGCGTTTTGATATCAGAAGTTGTGTTTCGAGTTCAGAAGCAGAACCAAACGCGATGTGCAGGAAATGAGAGAAATCCTTTCTTGTACCCCGGCTTCTCCCCTCGGCAATATTGGACGGTATCGAAACTGCCGCTCGGCGCATCTGTGCGGCAAGGGCGTATATTTCCCGTTGTGGAAATTTTTCTGTCAGTCGGTAGACGCTCTCAACGAGATCAAGGGACTTCTGCCAGACAATCAGGTCTTTGTGGGATTTTATCTCTGGATTCATGGCTAGAAGCTAGTCCCTAGAAGCTAGAAGCTGCGCAAAGCGCTACTGCGGCGATTCTCGGTAGGGATCGTCATGAATATCTTTTCGTGCGCTTGACGATTCGCCCGGTTTGTACGCCCCCGAGGCAGGCGCGCGGATTGCTTTTTCGGTCGGTGGCGTCGGGGGTGGCGTCGCCGGAGCAGGCAGTGTCGCGGGTGGCACAGGCGGCGGTGCTATTGTTAGTGACTCCGTATTTGCACCTATTGCCTCTTGCCTAGTGCCTTGTGCCTGCTCTCCGGCCTGCTGCCTATTGCCTAGTGTCTGTTGCCTAACTTGTTCGACATTGCTCATTTCTTTAGCTTTTGCCTCCGGATGCTCCAGCTCGCGCTCGAGCTCCTGCCGAATCGGTTCATATACAATGCGCGAAATATCTGCCGCGAGCTCCGCGGCTGTTTCTGCCGAAACTTTCACCTCTCTTTGTATCGACGACTGCAATTCATCTATCGGTGTGATGCCGAAGAGCGTCATGAGGACCTCGCTTTCAAGGATTTCCCATTGATCAAGATGCAGCTTATGCTTGTCGGCGGCTTCACGAAGTTGCTTTTGCACGTCGACGGAGGTAATCGCCCGCTGCACCGGCGGAGGAAGTTCCGCAAACCGTTTTTTCATTATCTGCTGTATGTTTTGGTCGATCATACTACGTACGTGGTGCCGCCGGAGCGGCGGGAGTCGGTAGTGCGCCAGTTCTCTGCACTTCAGCGGCTATTGCTCTCAGGGCCTCCCGTCCTGCCTGACTGCGCATTTCTCCAGCGACGAACGGGCGAGCTCGCCGATCCCACAGCAAGCTTTGTCTGAATGCCACTCCTTGATCGCGGACAACGTCATCAGCGAGAGTGCGCGTTCTCTCTCGATGTGCCCGGAGCTCGTTTTCGCGACGAAGGAGCTCGTCTCTCTCCCTCCTCACGTTGGCGTTATTATCCAGCTGGTTTTCTGCAAGTTCTCGAGCCTGTCGGTCAAGATCACCCAGCCCCGCTCGTGCCGCTTGGAGATCTTGACGGATTTGCGCAGCTTGAGCGTTAAGCTGTGTTCGCTGTTGCATGAGCGCTTGTAGTTCCGGCGTGTCGGCGAGGCCCTGCGCATCGGCATCTTGGCGAGCGCGGTCGATTCTGCGCTCGACATCGCGGAGATTACTCTCCATATCACTGCTTCTTTGTTCGTGTGTTCGCACATCTCGTTCTGCAGCTGCTCGCCCGGCCTGACCCGCCCGGACAGCTGCCTCGACGCCGGGGCGCTCCTGAGCGCGTACCTGCCTCAACGTCTGTTGTTGGGTATCTATAAGCTGCTGCATGCCCTGCTGTTGCGTGTTGATTTGCTGTTGAATCTGTTGGCGAATAGCGTTTTGCTGTTCTGACGTCGGACCAATCGCGCGCGCGAGTGCATCGGCAGCCTGTGCCCTCTTTTCCATCATCGTTCGAAAATCGTACTTTGTTAGGCCTTTTGTTTGATCCACGATCGATTTTGCGACTATTCCCCCCATACCGCCGACAGCTGCCGCTACTGGTTTTGCTTGTAGTGCGTCGAACCGTGATGTAGCGAGGTAATTTGCTCCACGCAGAATTCCTCGATTTACGTACCCAAAAATGCCAGTTCGTCTCCCTTCGCGGCTCCGAGTTATTCTGCCTGACTCATCGACCTCACTTGGACGGTGATACCACGATCGTAGTCTGTTGAGCGCAGCAGAACCTCCCCATCCAATTGTGTTGCGACCCAAGATGCCGCCAAGGCGCGATGCGCCCGCCAAAGATCCAAAGATCGCACCACCGACACCCGCTTGCGCAAACCGGAAACCCGAAATTCCCTTTGCAAAGGTATTTGCCGTCATGATAGATGCATAAAGGAGTCCGAGGATGAGAATGAAGTTGAGCAGCGCGACGGCGTTCGCTTGGCTGGAAGCATTTTCCGCAAGCGCGCCGAGGGTCCCTCCACTTCCCGGTCCATTCGTCACCAGCGCCTTGCTAAGCTCATCAGAGACGCGAAGCGTCATCCATAGGAACGCTATGAGGATTGGCGCGAAGAATGCTGCCTTGAGCAAAGATTCCCACCATTTTCTAAATCTACTGGCGACGTATTGTTGAGGTATCAGCCAGCTCGCAAACGCGAGCGCGGAAGTAAGCATCAGAAAGACGATGAGTACGGCACGGCTTACGATCAAAAACGCGCCGTAAAGGAAGACAGCCGCTACCCCGATGAGAAATATGAATGAAAGAATACCGTATCCAAGTGCATAGAAGGCGTTTTGATTATTGTTTGCGATCTTACTCAATTTATTGCTCGAATCGGCAAATCCTTCCGCGCCGAGGAACTCCATAAATTTTGCCGAGATACCGCTACCAGTCAGGCTTGCAGCAGACTCCCCGCTCCCGACGACATAACTTTTTTGTGAGGCATCAATTCCCTTCACCATCGAGTTGTAGAATTGATATGCGGTGAAGTTCGATGCGTCTACAATTATCTTTGTAAAAAGCAGACTGAAATTGATAAGAACGGCGACGATGAGAACCTTGGCAACTGCTTTTTTCTCTCCGAATTCCTGTACGCCCAAGATGATATTGATGGCGATGAATACGAAGAGGCCGATGATCACGATGTTGGCAATGTCGCGTAGCGCCGTCCACCCTGCATCTATGACGGGCTTGATGTGTTGCAAATAGGTCCCGAGTTCTACAATTGTGTATGTAATGGCAGCTTCGAATATTCCTCCCGCTGCCGTGGCTATCATGACGCCGATCGAAATGAACGCCGCGCCTATCCACGAGAACAGAGTCCGTACAACACAAACAGGGTGTATGTAACTCCTCCATCCGCTGGAGCAGTTGATCGGCTTGCTTTCAGCACGGCGCAGGTTGCCTTGTGCGTCGACCACATTGCCAGGTATCGGGTTACCGAAGCCGTCGAGCACACGTCCTTGGTTGTCGACGCACTTAGTCTCTTGTCGTTGTTGACCGGTAAGGGAGTCTATGTATGTTACGACTCGCGGCGTGCCCCTGAAACAGCTAGTAGCAGTTGCTTGGGCTTGTGTGAAGGTGGGAGCAAATATAGAAACTGCAACTGTAGTAACGAGAAACGCGACGGCCACCGTTATCGTTTTTGGTACGGATGTATTACAAGGTAATAAGGAACTTCTGCTGAAGAAACACAGTAGACCTCGCACAGCAAGATTCATACTCATAGTCTCCACCGCTCGGCCCAGAGGCGCGGGACCCGACACCCGACGCGCGAGGGCGTGCGGAGTGACGGGCAAGTGTTGGGGTTGTTGACCCGACACACGTCACACCTGTGAGTGTGTCTGGGTGACGGGCAGGCGTTGCGCCAGCCGTCTTCGCTGCTCATGAGATTCCGACGCCATTTCGGGGTTACCCGATTTCGTGATACTATCGCGTTCATGGGCAAAGTGGCAGCGAAGGTTCGTATGGAAGGAAAGGCGAAAAAGATTTCGCCCGTTCTTTCCATTCTCGATGCTAGCGCGCGACTCTCTGCTTTGCGGCAGATCCGCGGCATGTGGAAGCACCGTAAGCCTGATCCAATAGCAGAGCTTGCAAAAATCCGCCGAGAGTGGGATCGGGAGCTGCCATAGACATGTTTACTCTCGACACGAACCCGATCATCTACTACACGAAGGATGAGCCGGCGGTCGTGAGCCGATTGGAAGCTTTGGTGCTTGAAGATATTCCACGCATTTCGACTATCACCGAGATCGAACTCTTCAGTCGCAAGAATATTCCGCAAGACGAGATCGATCGTATTGAGATTTTCTTGCAGCACGTCTGGGTCGTTCCGCCCGATTCCCGTATCGCTCGCATAGCTGCTCAGGTTCGGCGCGAATACGAACTCAAGATCGGCGATGCCGTTATAGCGGCGACGGCTCTCTCGCTTGATTCGACACTTCTTACGCGCAACGTAAAAGACTTCCGCCGTGTTCCCGGGCTCTCCGTAGAAGCGATTTGATAGATGTAACTTCTGAATGTTCATACCTATTTCTTCCACCGCTCGGCCCAGAGGCGCGGGACCCGACACCCGACGCGCGAGGGCGTGCGGAGTGACGGGCAAGTGTTGGGGTTGTTGACCCGACACACGTCACACCTGTGAGTGTGTCTGGGTGACGGGCAGGCGTTGCGCCAGCTGTTGTCGCGGCTCATTTTCGGTTTATCGTTCCGCGTGATACGATTGCGTCCATGGGGAAGACTCAACAGTATGACGCCGCGACGCTTATCCTCGATCGAGGAGCTCGTATTGCTGCTCGCAAGCGCGTTGTTGGCCTTTGGAAGGGACGCGTCCGAGAAATGATTCGAGAAAATCGAAAAATTCGAAAAGAGTGGAGTAAACGGGTTAAGAACCTTGGCTGGTAAGCCCCTATGCCACGTTCGTACGTGCTCGATACAAATGCGGTGATCTATTACATCGGTGGCGAGAAGAGAGCGCTCGAAAAGCTTGCGCCTATAATGCACGGCGACAACACCATCATTCTGCCTTCCATTGTTATAGCCGAATTGTGGAGCGGGCGGCACAGGCCCGCAGACGAAATGGGGAAGGTCGAGGGCTTTCTGGCCTCGCTCCTTACGGCCAATCTCGAGCCGCGGATCGCGAAATCGGCGGGGATACTTCGGAGCACTATGAACATGGAGCTCGGCGACGCGTGCATCGCGGCGACGGCACTTTCCTACGGTGCGACGCTGCTCACGCGCAACGTAAAAGACTTCCGCCGTGTTCCCGGGCTTTCCGTAGAAGCGATTTGATAGATGTAACTTTTGAATGTTCATACCTATTTCTTCCACCGCTCGGCCCAGAGGCGCGGGATGTCGGGGTTGTTGATGTTGCACCAGCCGATTCCGGGATCAGGCGAGTCGCCCCACGCTTTCGCGGTGTCCGTGACGAGCGTTGCCATCGCTCCCGCGATGTCTTCCCGCTGTTTTACGGCGTTCTCGAGGTCAAACTTGGTGTGCAGCGCGCGCTCTGCGACTAAGGTGTCGAGCTGCTGGAGGGCGATACGCTGTGCGTTCAGCGACGAGGTATTCGTGACGCCTGCGATGAGCTGATCGATGAGCGCGAGCGCGCGGCGGGAATTCTGCACATTGGTGATCGCGGCATTCGCAAGCGGTGTAATCTGCGAATCTATCACCTGCTGCGAAAACGCGAGTGAGCTTGTCGCGGTGTTTATCTTTCTCTCGTCGAGCGCAAAGGGCGTGCACTGCAACGCCGGCTGTATCCCCCCAAGGGGGATGCCTCCTAGCGGGGCGGCTACACACGTGCCCACTGCCGCGTACTCGCGCGCTTTCGGCACAACGAGGTTCCAGCACGCGCGCTCCGTGTCGCGGATCTGGTTGATAGCCTGCGTGAGATTTGCAGCGATCGCCTCCATGGCGGCGAGGTAGCGGCTCTCGATTTCTCGGCTCGCATTTAGGATCGAGAGCGCGGCGTTCACCGCAGCACCGATGACGCCCTGCGAAGATTCTCTCGCGACCTGCTCGAGGTATGAGGGCTGGCCCGCGACACTCTGTGTGATGCCCGCAAGCCCGCGGCTGTCGGAAAGGATGTGCGTCGTTATGCCCGCATAGAGCGCACCGATCATCTGGCCGATGTCATTTGCGCTTTCGAGCTGGCGCACGGAAGAGCCGAGAATCTGCTGGTATGATTCTTGCACCACCGAGGAGGGTGTGAGTATTTGCTCCTCTAGAGGATCCTGCGCGTTGTCGGTCAGTGCATAAAAGCCGCGGCCCCAGTCCCAGACAGTCATCTGGTTGTTAATCGCTGCCGCGCGAGTCGCATCGAGCTCCTCTTTTTTATGCGCGTATGCGAAGTACGCGTTGCAATCGGGATCTCCCAGCTCCTTGAATTTCTCCCAGTTGAAGTTACTTGCAGTGGGACGCGTTACGTGTGCTTCTAGATCATCTCCGTATGCGCAGTCTGGTTCGCCTGTGCCGCGGGTCTCGGCCCGGAAGTTCACGGCAAGCGCGCGTCGGATGCGCTCCTTGAGCGCGGGGTGCGCAGTCTCGAGATCGGAGCCAGTGAGGTAGGTGAGTGCTGCACGGTCGTCAACGACCTGGAGCTCTTCATCAATGTCTTTGACATAGCGCTCATTGCCCTCGCGGCCTGTTTTGATAGCGATATGTGCTCGTTTCAGGAGCGCGCTCATCGCGCTCTCGCGCAGACGGTCCTGCAGCGGCCGCAGTACGCACTCTTTGTAGACGAGGATGCCGGTGTTGAGTGTAACGGCCGCATCATTGACCGGCACGTACACGCCGCCGATTGCAGCCAAGGTGCCCGCAGAAGCATTCGCACCCGCGACTTGGTTGCAGCCGAAAATACCCTCGTTCTTGAATTGGTACGGCGCGGCAGCGGAATCTATGTGACCGGGTTCGTGATTCCCGCGCGCAAAAAGTGGAACGAAACCCACGGCGATACCGAGCAATGTGATTGCGATATGTCGCGTGTGTAACGTCATGATTTTTTGCCGCGGTAATATTCGGCGAGTTTGTTGAACGAGTTCACGAGATTCACTTCGCTGTTGTTGTAGGTGCGAAGGAGTGCCGCGGAAGCGAATGCGTCGTTGGCGTGTCTTGCGAGGCGCTCGATGATTGCACCGAATTCCGAAAGCGCGTTTATGATTCCGACATGTTCGGAGATCGCGTCTTCAGGCACGACAACATTCGCGGCGTTTTCTATCGCAAGCCGATAATTTGCAGCCGTTTCTTTCAGTTGCTCAAGGTAGCTCGCATCTCGTGTTTCGATGTAGGTGGCGAAAATCTCCAACTCATATCCGGGATTTTTGAGGAGCGGCTCGAGCGCGGTGCGAAGGTCGCTGCGATATGTGAGCATTCGCTGATAGGAAGTATCAGCATCAGTTTTCAGATCGATAGCTTCATAGATTGGGTACGAAATGCTTGCCTTCAGCGACGCTGCAATATCTTCGGCAATCTTTCCGCCTTCTTCGGGTGTATACGAGCCATTTTCAGCGAGTGTTGTGTAGGAGTCGAGGAGCGCTCCGACGACGTTGTCTGCGATATTGCCAAGGCCGTCGGGGTCATTCATGGTCTCACTTGCCTCCGTTGAGGCGGGAGCTTGCCAGTTGATGCCCCCGTGGGGCGTTCTCGCCACGGTGGAGGCATCCACCCTTTTGTTGATTGCGCTCAATATTCTTCCTCCTTGCGAAATTGTCTTGTATCCCTGCACGAATGCGACAACAATAAGGGTCGCAACGGCAAAGCCGGCGGCTATCTTCATAGGCAAAAAACTCTCGAACTTAAATGATCGAGTTTCCACACTCAAAGTATACCCTCTTGCTGGGGATTTCGGGTGGAAAACAAGTGGACAGTGTCAGTTGTCAGTGTCAGTGGGCAGGATCAGTTGTCGGTAGGAAGCCGCAGTTTCTTTATCAAACCATGAAGCATTTTACATATCTCAGAAAGAGCTTCCGATATCTGGGCGATTTCCTTTTCGGAGAGGTATCCAAGATTGCACGCGATAACAAGCTGGGTCTCGAGTTCGGTGGCAGAACCCATTGCTATGTGTAAAAACTGCAGGAAATCTTTCTTGGTACTTCTGCTCGTCCCTTCGGCGATGTTTGACGGTATCGATATGGCTGCGCGCTGCATTTGTGAAGCTAGACCATAGGTTTCCTGTCGAGGAAATTTCTCTGTGAGCCGGTATATTTCGGTAACTGCTGCTATGGCTTTCTGCCAGACAATGAGATCTCTATAAGACTTGCTTGTATTTGCCATGACCGAGACTGACAACTGATACTAAAAACTGACATTCGAGAAGGTGAACACGCTTCCAGGGTCGTCAGACGAGAAGGAGACGCCATGCGCCGAGATGAGTGTTGCGAGTGCGACGAAGTTCTTGACGTACGTCTCGACGGCAGTGTTGTACGCGAGGATCGTATTGAGAACTGCCTCATTGCTCTTCGCCCCCGGGACGGCCGAGAGCTTGGTGCCGAGTTCTTTGTAGCTCGCCGCCACCTTCTGGTGCGCCAAGCGGATTTCGGAAGGTGCCTGTATCGCTTCAAGTTGGGAGCCAACGTCCTCGAGGCCGCGGGCAAGTGAAAGGAGCGCCGCGTTCTTCTCGGGGTTTTCCCTGTCCTCGAACTGGTCTTTGAGAATCTGCGGTGCGCTTCGGTACCACTCTTCGAATGATTGTATGTGCGATCCGACTTCGTTGCCGTAGTCGAAAATCGCCCGCTGCGTGGGCGTGAGCCGCTTCCTTGGGACAGAAGTGCTAATGAGGCCTTGTGGAATGAAAGAATATGCGTCGAGAGCCCCGGCTTCTTCGCTGCTGCCTGATGTGCCGCCGGAGGAAGCAGAGAGAAGCGCGATGAACGCATCGAAATCGAAATTTTCTGCTTCTTCTTGTGCGAGCGGGAGCTGCCTCGTCGCCGGGGCATAGTAGAAGGGGGGGCCGCTTTGCACCTGCGTGTAGAGGTCGTCGGAGGGCGCGCTCGGCTCTCGCCGAGTGCTGACGCTTGTGGGGTCGAACAAGTTGCTCCCGACGCCGCCCCATGCACGAAGCCCTGAAGGTTCTGGCTTCACGTCGGAGCGATTTAGGACGACGATCGTGCCGATCCCAATCGCGAGGAGCGCGCCGAGGAGCGCTGTGATGTATGGATGCGTGCGAAGCCACTCCATAGCTATCAGCTTATAGCTTTCAGCTTTCAGGGGCAATACACTAGTGGGTTTTTCTGAAAACTGACACCTGACGCCTGAAAGCTTGGTATACTATCGTTGTGAAAAAGCTCATCGTGGCAGGGAGTACAATTATTCTCTTGTTACCGGTTGTCGCGGCGGCGTTTCCCTTCGGTGGACGCGCGTCGATTGTCTTGGATTGCGTCTACAACTCGACGATCTACACCAACCTCGGGCCGCCGCGCGGCGGCGAGTATATCTGGACGACTGCGACCAGAACATATCAGTTTGGGCCGCCGCGATACGCCGGGCAATGGCTCCTGGGTCTTGCCGGCGCTCCGTACTACTGCATCTATAGCATCTCACCGCTCATTATCTACACGGGAATCGCGATGACCATGCTCGGCTCGAGCGGCCCTGCCGCCCCAGCCGCACCATTAACGCAAGGGCCGGGTGGGCCGAGCGATCGCGGTCCAGTAACGACGCCAACTTCTCCATCGCCGACGCCTACCCCTACCCCGCCTCCGTTGGGCGGCAGCGTGCTTTTGAGCGAGATCTACTACGCCGTTGACATAGCGCACGGCACAAAACCTGCGAACGAGTGGATCGAGCTCTACAATGGAACGCCGACAGCAGTGAATGTCAGTGGCTGGCGTATCGAGGATTCGTTCACCTTTGACACTATTCCCTCCGGCACCATTCTCTCTCCCGGTAAGTTTCTCGTGGTTGCCGCGACGTCGACGACGCGCGCCCTCTGGAATATCGATTCCGCTGCGTTCGTCTCTGTCGGAAATTCTCTCGGAGACGGACTCGCAAACGGCGGCGATCGCATTATCCTCAAGAATGCCGCCGGCGCCATTGTTGATGCGGTCTCGTGGGGCACGAACACGTCTATCTTCAAGCCGAGCGCCTCCGTCGCTCCCTACGGCTACTCGACGTGGCGGAAATCGCTCGTGAGCGATACGAACACTGCCTCGGATTGGGTCAGTCAGTCGCAGCCGTCTGCCGGCAAGTAGTTGTCAGTATCAGTATCAGATATCAGTTTTCAGTATCTGACTTTGGTTCCGCTGATATCTGACCACTGACCACTGACAACTGCTGTGCGAGGCATTTCCACTTCTCGAGCGGCACGTCCTCGGCCCGCACGTTTTCGGGTATGCCGCATTGCTTGAACGTGTTTCTGACAACTGACAACTGAAATCTGACACCCAAATTTCTGGCAAGAAATTTGCGTTTTGAAGCGAAACCCGACCGCA
>CAYRQI010000004.1:27205-30349 GCA_964426425.1 uncultured Candidatus Saccharibacteria bacterium
ACCGCACTATGTGGAAGAATGTCTCTTCATCAATATCCGAGAAAAAATCCCGCGAGATTTTGTCGATAAGAAGAATGGCGGAGTCGACCGATGGTGGTGGTGAGAAGTTACGACGCGAAACGCGTGCGATGATTTTTGGCTCGCCGTATGCCTTGACCGAAATGGAAAGTATCGATTCTTTTGTCCTTTGTCCCTTGCCCTTTGCCCTGCCGATAATTCGCTCTGCGACCTCTTTTTGCACGAGGAACGCGAGCGCGCGCGGCTGTGGATCGGCCCTGAGAAATATTCTGATGATCTCTCCGGTGATGTAGTAGGGAATGTTTGCGGCGACAATATAGCCTCGAGCCTCGAGCTTCAAGCTTCGCGGATCAAAATCCCGGATATCTTTCTCGATGAGTTCGAGCTTGGTCGACGCTATCTCGTTTTTGAATGTTTCGTGGAGCTGCGCGACGAGCGCTTTGTCCTTTTCTATCGCAACGACACGCGAACCTGTCTTCAAAAGTTCTTTCGTGAGCGCTCCCTTGCCGGGACCGATTTCAAGGATTGTCTCATCCGGTCTCACGCGGATGCATGCCGCGAGCCTCGCCGCAGCCCACTGTCCTGTCAGAAAGTGCTGACCCAGTCGCGCAGCCCGCGATTTATGTGATGGTTTCTTCTTCATACTGCTCCGTGCTTTTGAGCGTCACATACTGCACGAGCCGCGGATCGATGTCTCGGAGGAATTCCGAGGGAATAGCAAACTCGCGTGAACCATACTTCAGTCGCGCCGAGGCGAACGAGAGAAATACGCGCTTCTTCGCACGGGTGAGTGCGACGTAGAAAAGGCGGCGCTCTTCTTCCTCGTCGCGTCCGGCAGCCGGTGAATCGTCTCCACGCGTCGAGGGGAAAAGCCCCTGCTCGAGCCCCGTGATGAAGACGACGTTGAATTCGAGGCCTTTTGATGCGTGCGCGGTCATGAGCGAGACGGCTCCGATGCTCTGATCAACTTCATCCTGCTCGCTTTGGAGCGCCGCCTCCTCAAGCAATCGCTCGATGCCTCGCGGCGGCTTCTCGTGGTCGAATTTCACAGCGAAGTTCACAAGTTCACGCACGTTTTCCAGATGCTCGCGCCCCTCTTCGCCATTGTTTTTGAATGTTCTTTCCATCCCGCTTGCTTCCAGAACGAAGTGTACTGCCTCGGAGGCAGGCAATGTTGTCGCGGCAGCATGTATGTCGCGCAAAAGCTTCCTAAAGTTCTCAACCTTCGCGCGAACTCCCGCGGGAAGCGAATGTTCCGCGCCAGAAAATAATTTTGCGAGCGTCGAAGGGCCGATACCCCGTGGCGGGGTTGCGATGATACGCGTGATGTCGGTGCGACTCAACGGATTGAGCGCGCCGCGCAGGTAGGAGAGCACGTCTTTTATTTCCTTCCGCTCGAAGAATCGCGTGCCGATGACGCGATACGGGAGGCCTAGGTGCAGAGAGGCTTCTTCAAGCACACGCGATTGGAAATTTTCCCGATACAAGACCGCGATCTCCGCAGGCGAAGTCCCGCTTTCGATGAGTTCGGCCGCTTTTTGCGCGACGAACCATGCTTCGTCTGTCTCGTCTCGCGCGCCATATAAGGTGAGTGCCTCCCCCGTTTCGTTTTCTGTAAAAAGATTTTTTGGAAGACGCTTCAGGTTTTTTTCGATGACGGCATTGGCGGCGGCGAGGATGGTGCGCGTCGAGCGGTAATTTTGTTCTAACATCACAACCTTTGTTCCCGGAAATGTTTTTTCGAAATCGAGAAGGTTTTCTATTGTCGCGCCGCGCCACGTGTATATCGTTTGATCTCCGTCTGCTACCACGCAAATGTTTCTTCGGTCTCCCGCCAAGAGCCGCGCGATCTCGTACTGCACACGATTCGTGTCTTGGTACTCATCAATCGTGATATGGGTGAAGCGCTTACGGAGACGCGCGAGCGTCTCCGGCGATTTTTTTAGCAGTGAAAGAGTCCGGACGAGGAGGTCGTCGAAATCCAGCGCGCCTTCTTCGATCAGTTGTTTCTCATACTCGCTCCACGCGCGTGCGATGAGATGTTCTCGGATGCTCTCCGCGTCTTCGGCGTATTCATGAGCAGAGCCGGCGTTTCCCTTTTCACGCGATATGGCCGAGAGGACGGCGCGTGGCGCTATGTCACTCCCTTCACGCTCCAAAATCTTCTTTAGGGCGCGGATCGAGTCGTCACGATCCCAGATGGTGAAGTGTTGCGGCACTCCTGCCTCCACATGGAACTCGCGAAGGAATCGCACGCCGAGCGAATGGAAGGTTGTCACAAGGGGTGTGCCGCGAGCTTTTGGAACGAGCGCGAGCACTCGCTCGCGCATCCCCGCCTGCGCCGGAGCTTCGGCGGACAGGTCCCCGGCAGAGGCCAAGAGGTGCAGCACTCTATTTCGCATTTCTTCCGCCGCTTTATTTGTAAATGTGAGGGCAAGGACCTCGCGCGCCGGGACCCCGTGCTCAATGAGATGGGCAATGCGATGGGTAATCGTCTTTGTCTTCCCTGCGCCAGCGCCGGCGACGATGAGGAGAGGTCCCTCGAAGTGCTCGACAGCCTCCTTTTGTCTCGGATTTAAGCCATTTATGTCTTTCATCTGCGCACTATACCATGGGGCTGCGGAAGAATTGACAAACATACTATCCCCTTGTGAAATATAATGTGAATTGACGCTGAAGTGTGTTTGAAGGTACAGTGAACGGGACGGTGGCATGACCGTTCATTCCTTCTGGCCTCCCGCCCTTTTCGAAAAAAGAGCGGGATAAAGCCAAGATTTGCTGTTTCTCTGTGCGCCACCTCAAGAAATTGGCTTATTGTCTAGCGAGGCGAGAGAAGAGCAAAGGCCTGCCTTTGCTATTCCGAGCGAGCGACGACAAAAAGCTGATGAAATCGGCTTATTGCAGTCTCTAATACTGAAGCTCCCGCGGGCCGGAAACGCCCGCGCTCGGGCCGACATACATCGGAGAAAGCCGCTCGTCGGGCTGCTTTTTCCTTTGGGAAGATGGTCTCGCTTATCTCTCTTGTTGTCCTCGTTGGCTCTGTATTGCCCGCATCCGCGCGGGCGTTTGTTTTGAGCGACTTCTTCGCCTCGCTCCTGGTGGTCGCGAGGGCGGAAGAAGTGCGAC
>CAYRQI010000005.1:0-3650 GCA_964426425.1 uncultured Candidatus Saccharibacteria bacterium
GCTCTTTTTCGTGCCCGGAAAATGAAAGCGAGCCATCTTCGTTATCGCATTGCGGATTGCTTGATCGACACCCGGACCGGTCGTATCACCGCCGTGGATGTGCGCGATGGGAATATTGAGATGCGCGGCAACAATCGCCGCGGCGAAGGGTTCATCGCGATCGCCGAGCACAAGCACGCAATCTGGTCTACTTTTCAGACAATATGCGCGAATGCCGGCTATTTCCTGCGTGAGCGCTTGGAGCATGTCGCTCTTTTCTTTGATAGGAACAACGCAGTCGATCTTGTAGCCATCTTTTTTTATCTCATTCAGAGTGTATCCATATGATTTCAGCGTGTGCATTCCCGTTACGAGAAGTCTCAGGCGCAAATGCGGATGAGCGCGTATCGCGTCCATCGTGGAGCGCAAAAGGCCGTACTCCGCACGAGTGCCCGTTACAACCAATATGTCTTTTTTCTTAGCCATCAATCATGTCCCACGAGAGCGACGTGCCCCTCGGGATGTCTCTCATCGCGTGCTTCCCAAGCACTTTGTCCCAATCCTTCGGAGGAATCAAGCCCTCTGGTCGCGCGATGAAAATATTTTCGTCGCTGAGCGTTTCTCCTCGCGCGATATCCTTTCGCGCGGCGATGCCTTTTCGCACGAGCCGTTTTGTAGCGAACTCTTCTTTTGTTGGCGTTTTTTCTCCGCTGCCGAGCATTTCTTCAGGGATTGTCAGAGCGTTCGACGTTGTTGTCCGCACGCGCCGCACAAGATTCTTGAATTCGTCCGGCTCCAGAGATGCCTTGTGGTCAGGGCCGGGGAGCGCGCGGTCGAGTGTGAAATGTTTTTCAATTACGACGGCGCCGAGCGAAGCGGCATACATGCTCGCGTCAATGCCTTCGGTGTGGTCGGAGAATCCAATTGGTATCCCGAATTCTTTGCGAAGCGTCTCGATCGCCGAGAGATTTGCGTGCTCGGGAGGGCAGGGATATTCTGATGTGCATTGCAAAAGTATGACTTCGGCATGGGAAATCGCAGCGATGGATTCGCGTATTTCATCGAGCGTCGCCATGCCGGTTGAGAGCAAGATCGGCTTTCCAAATGTGACGAGGTGTTGCAAAAAGGGAATATTGGTCAAGTCGCCCGAAGAAACTTTGTATGCCGCAACGTTGAGCGAATGAAGAAAGTCGGCATCGGGAATGCTGAAGGGTGTTGACAGGAATTCTATCCTCTTTTCGCTGTACGATTTCAGCGCTCGAAAATCCTCGCGCGAAAGAGCAAGCTTGCGGAGCATAGCCGCTTGCGATTCAGTTATCCCGGTATTTTCTCTCTGGTACTCGGCTTGCGCGGCGTACTCCGTCACGATCTCATCGACCGTAAATGTTTGAAACTTTATCGCGTCGGCGCTGGCATGTATTGCCGCATCAATGAGTTTCCTTGCGAGTGCTGCGTCGCCGTTGTGATTTACTCCGGCTTCCGCGATGATGTACACACGGTCTCTGCCGATCTCTTTCGCGCCGATGCGCATACGGCTATAAAGTCCACCCTCCGTCGACGACGATGTTTTGTCCGGTGATCTGCGAGGAAGCTTCCGAGAGCAAAAAGACGACGCTTCCCGCGACATCTTCTGGTGAGAGGAGCGCCGAACCGATCGCGAGGCGCCTTGCGTAGCGCTCGACGAATTCTTTTGGCTGACCGTCCGCTACCCCGCCCGGAGACACTGCATTGACGCGAATTCCTTTTTTCCCGAAGCGTGTCGCGAAATTTTTGGTGAGCGCGATGATCGCGCCTTTTGCGGCAGAATATTCCGGCGGGATGCCGATCATGGAGGTGCCCTCATACAACTCCGGCCGCGGCGCCGCAATTCCATAGATCGAGGAGATGAAAACGATCGAGCCTTTGTTCATTCGCGGGGCGAATGATTTTACAATGGCGAGGCAACCACCCACGTGAAAATCGAGGTCGCGAAGCATGTCGCTCACGGAGCTTTCCTCATATCCCTTTCCAAATCGCTCGCTCTTCGGATATGCGGCGTTCACGACGCCGTCGACAACGCCCACCTTCTCGGCAAGTCTTTCAACTGAAGCAGGGTCCGTTATATCCACTGCCTCTCCTTTCTTCTCGTCGCGATCCGCAAGAATGACTCTAGCTCCGGCTTCTGTGCAGGAACGAGCGATAGCGCTCCCGATGAGTCCGACGCCAACAATAACGATCGTCTTATTGGATAGATCGCCCGCGAGGTTTCCCATACTGCGTTATCGCAGATAATGCCACATGTCGGCTCTTTATCAACAACACCTCAACATTCACCACGTTCCACGGGGATGATGGGTGTAGTGATGAAATACTGGTGATAAATACTTAATGATAGTGGCGGGTGGGATCAGGAAAAATTGCGAATATCTTTCTCGAGCTGTTCCTGGTTCTTGTAGAGGAATTCTCCCACGACAAAATCCTGTGGCTCGTCAAGGTCGACCGCTCGCCAGCGCTCTATTTCATAGCCGACGAGTTTGCCGGCTAGGAATGAATGTTCCTTGAGAAATAAGTCGGTTTTGACCAGATAAATCATACTTCCGTCGAGCTTGTAGTATGTCGGCAATTCCTGCCTGTTTGGGCTTTTCAACATCTCGGGATTCACGATCGTAAGCACGTCGCTTTCGTCTTTCGTCATAAGGATGTTTTCCGTGCGACAGATGGAAACAAGCGAATCGGCGTCCGATTTTTCGAACAGTTCGATCGCTTTTTCAATATCCTCCGTTGTTCGCAGCGGACTCGTCGGCTGCAAAAGGAGGACGTGCGTCGGCGCGTAATTTTCTTTTTTCAACTGGTCGAGTAAATGAACAACCGCATCGACAATGCTGCTCTCATGCATCGCGAGCTCGGGCGGGCGTAAAAAAGGGACTTCGGCTCCAAAATCTCGCGCCACGGCGGCGATTTCTTCCGAATCCGTCGAGACGACGATGCGGTCGATCGAAGGAGAAGCTTTCGCGGTCTCGATCGTATGAGCGATGAGCGGCTTGCCTGCGAAGAGCCGCGTGTTCTTGTTGCTAATGCCCTTACTCCCGCTCCGCGCAGGCACGATCGCAATAATCTTTCTTTCTTCAGCCATTTCTACAATTCTATATGAATGATCTTCCACGGCATAGGGAGGGCCCCGCTCATCTGCATACGCGAACCGTTCCTGAGCTTTAGCGTATAGGTACCCATGTGGTCGATATTGCCACGCGGTAGATCGATGCCAATATTGAAATCTTGTGCTGAAACGCGTTTTGCACCGAGAGAAAGCGCGAATTTTCGAAAGCGGGGAAAGCTGTAAATGTTGTGGTAGGTTGCATGTCCTGCGGCCCCACGCTCTTTTACATGTTCACGGACTTTGATCTCATAATCGATGTCACCATCGTAGAAAAGCGAGCTCACAAAGATGTGTGAGCGAGTCGCGGAAAAGAGCGCACGCAGCGCTTCCTCATACGCCGGCAGCCAGGTGAGTGTTTTCCAGCAGATAGTTACGTCGAACTGTTTCTTGTGCGTATGAGGCAATTCGTACAAATCGGCGACTTCGAATCGCACACCATCCGCATTTCCTGCCAGTTGCCGTGCTTCTTTGATCAGATAGGACGTTTCGTCAATGCCGAAGAATCGCGCGTTCGGAAATTTCGAGTGTAGTGCCA
>CAYRQI010000005.1:3660-6848 GCA_964426425.1 uncultured Candidatus Saccharibacteria bacterium
GTGCCAAGGAGAGATGGCCGATGCCGCAGCACGCGTCGAGCACTTTGGGTGATCCCTTCTTGAGAATCGGGGCAATGAGTTTTTCGAGTGCTTTGTCGAGCTCTGGTTTTCTGCGAAGGTATTTTCGCATCGATTCGAGGTTATATTCTCGGTCTTGATTACCTCGAAAATACGTTCTTTTTGTAGCGATTTTCGGATGCTTTTTCATGGCACTCATCATATACTGGATTGCATGATGGATAAGAGTCTCAAAGGGTGTTTTGTCTTGCAGCGGCGCTTTGCCTACCTTGGGCACGAGCTCGCCATTCTTCTCAAAGAGCGTGGTGTTAACGAGTTTTGCGGCTACGTGCACCTGCGGGAGAGCTATGAATTTCTCAAACAGCAAAAGGATATTCGTTACACGAGCCTCATTCTCGACGAAGATATCCAAAAGCAATACAAGAATGAAAAGCTCGATCGCGAATTTTTGAAGAATTTTGAGGCAGAGTACGGAACTGTATGGCGCTTTATCAACGTCGATCGTGTCATACGGCACGGTCAGCTTGTGCGTGAGTACCCACATGACGCTTCGCCCTATACCGAGGAAGAGATGCAGCGTATCGCACAGGTATTTGCGAAGCGGCTTTTGGAATTTCTCGAGAGAGAAAAGCCGGATTTTATTTTTATGTACCAGCCCGGAGCGCTTGGCTCGCTCATGCTCTACGATATCGCAAAGAAAAAGGGGATCGCGGTCTTGGTCATCGTTCCTACGTCAACGCGCGATCGTATCGCCCTCAGCGAAACGTATGATCGGCTCACGTGGGTCGAGGCAGCGTTTCGCGATAATCTCAACAAAAAGCCCGGAGAAATCACAACGTACAATGACGCGAAGAAGTTGATAGGCGAGTTTCGAAAGAAGCCCGTCATTTATTCGACTGTCTACGACTCGCTCATCAAGCACGGGACCTTGAGACAATTTGAATTCTTCCTTCCGCGCAATATCGGCAACACGATTGCCTATCTTCGGCTCTTGTTCCGGAATTGGCGGGATCCCGAGCTGCGCAGCGATTACACGACGATCAACCCCTTTTGGTACATTTATGATCGGGTCAAACGGAAGTTGCGCAATCTCCGCGGCGTCTCTGATCTCTATGATGAATTCGACCCGGGAGTGCCGTTCGTATTTTTTCCGCTTCATTTCGAGCCGGAGCTCTCCGTCCTGCTCCTTTCTCCCGACGATACCGACCAGCTCGCGATCGTGAAGCGTCTTGCAAGTGCCGTTCCCCGCGGGGTTTACGTATACGTCAAAGAGCATCCGCAAATGACTCCCTTCCGCCCGCGGCGTTTCTATAAGGAGCTCAAAAAGATCCCGAATGTGAAGCTGCTCCGACCGGAGCTTTCGAGCTTTAAAATCATTCCCGCGAGCAAACTCGTCGCCACCATTACCGGGAGCGCAGGCTGGGAAGCGACGCTCCTTGGCAAGCCCGTCCTTACCTTTGGCAACGTGTTCTACAACGCGCTGCCTTCCGTCGCGTATTCCGGATCTCCCGAGGGACTTGCGGCTCTCGTGCAAGAACAGCTCGCTGCCAAAGTCGACGACGATGTTCTTGTGCGCTTTGTCGCAGCGCTTCTTGAGGATAGCGCCGAATGCGACATCTTTACGGTATGGGAAAAAATTGAGAATGCTCGGGAGAGGCGCGAGAGCCTCAAGAGCTTCGCGGATCTTGTGGCCCAAAAAGCAAAACTTCTCTGCAAGATCTCATGAGAGTTCATATATTTACGCTCCGGCTCAAAGAGAATGGCGGCGGCTCGCATCAAAACCTTCTCTGTTTCATTCGCGCCTTGAAGCGAATGGGTCACCGTGTTGCCGTTCACGCTATGTTTGAAAATGGCAATAAGCCGCCGCCAGACGTCGCGATCCAGTCGGAAAAAGGTGAAGGACTTTCTTTTTTCGCGCTTCAGAAGCTTGCCGCTGATGCGATGAGGGGTGTCGAGAGCAGTGCAGACGTGGTGCTTGTTTACGGACAAGCCCTCATGTGGGCCGCGGGAATGTATCGCTCTTCCTTTGGTCGCGTACCGGTCGCGGTTTATCTCGATAGCCATCTTGATTCCATGAAAGAAGCGTACCGCGGTGTTAGTCTACTGCGGCGGCTATTCCTCCGAGCGTGGGAAATACTCTGGGGAGCTCGATACATCAAAGCGATAGACCGGTTTTTTTTCGTTTCGCCGTACCTTTCAGAGAAGTATGCGCGGTTCTCCATCCCTCGTGAGAAACAAACCGTGGTGCCGAACGCGTTCGATTTTCTCGGCTCCAACCCCTCCGTACCGCGCGGTACACCGACCATCCTTTATGTTGGGCGCCTTTCCTACGAGAAGGGGCCCGATCTTCTCGTGGATGCCTTATCATCGCTTAGTAGCAAGGAGTGGCACGCACGTATCATTGGTGACGGACCGATGCGAAAAAAAATCGAAGAACAGATCCGACACTATGGGTTGGAGAAGCGCATAGAAATTACAGGTTGGCACGACTCCGCAACGTTGTCGAAAGAGTATGCTATTGCGGACATCTTCGTGTTGCCATCGCGTGTCCCCGAACCATTCGGCCGCACCGTAGTGGAGGCGATGCATGCGGGGTTGCCTGTCATCGTGCCGAAGCGAGGCGGGGCGGCATGGGTGGCGGGGGAGGGCGGCATCAGCTTCGAAAACGGCGATCCGGCCTCGCTTGCTCACGCTATCGAAAAATTTCTCGACGATGCGTCTTTGCGGAGGCAACGTGCCGAGAAAGGGAAAGAACGCGCGCGCGATTTCGCCGTTACCGTCGTTGGCCCAGTGCTCGAAGCCGAGCTTTCGAATCTTGCCACTGCAACGTAGCCATTACCGTACCTTTGTCCAACATCCCGATACTTAAAGTACACTTTAAGTATCGGGATGTTGTCATTGCAATTTAGCCATAAGCCCCGGCGCGAGTTTCCAGAAAGCTGTCGTGGATCTCTTTCATTAGACACCAACCTTGCATGAGGAGATGGTGGCAGACGCGGAGGCGAGCGCAAACTGATCGGGCGGCATCGTGAGCGCGAAATGTATCCGCGTGGTTGTAGGCGTAGATGGTCTGGTACCGCGAGCACGAGTTTGCCGGGCGTTTTGAATTGTGAGGGATCACCGAGGTCGACGTTGAGTGCGCCGGCGCTTTTATCGGTGCGTCGCTTGAC
>CAYRQI010000005.1:6858-16348 GCA_964426425.1 uncultured Candidatus Saccharibacteria bacterium
CGCCGCGACTAGCCGATATCCCCGTCGTTATTTTTTGCGGCGGTCGCGGAACGCGCCTCAAAGAGGAGACGGAAGTGATCCCGAAGCCCCTTGTGCCGATCGGCGAGCGGCCAATCCTCTGGCACATCATGAAGATCTACTACGCACAGGGCTTCCGGCGATTCATTCTCCTCTTGGGGTACAAAGGCGAGAAGATCAAAGACTACTTTTGCAATTACATGCTCTATACGAGTGACTTCACGCTCTCGCCGCATGTCCATTCGGCGAGGGCCACATACCACCGCCGGCCCGCCGAGAATTGGCACATCACGTTCGTGGAAACCGGCCTCAACACGCAAACGGGAGGCCGCTTGCGGCAGATTCAAGACTACATCAAAACGCCGTTTTTTATGCTCACCTATGGTGATGGGGTGGGCAATGTTGATCTCAAAAAGTTGGTCGACACCCATCGGGCAAAGAAACGTCTCATCACCATGACCGGGGTTTTTCCACCAAGCCGCTTTGGCGAAGTGCTCATCAAAAAGGGAGAAGTTGTTGGATTCAATGAGAAACCAGCGCGCACTGATGTGCTTGTGAACAGCGGCTTTTATGTGGTCGATCGGAAGATATTCCGATCACTTCGCGACGACGATTCGCTGAATTTCGAAAAGGAAGTGCTGCCGTCGCTTGCAGAACGTGGCCAGCTTAGTGTCTATCCTCACGACGGATACTGGCAGTGCATGGATACGATACGCGACAGGGAAGTTCTCCAGGGTGAGTGGGGTGGTGGCACAGCACCTTGGAAAGTATGGAAGTAGTGCGCGGTTCGTTTTGGAAGAGTCGTTCCGTTCTCGTTACGGGCGGCGCGGGATTCATTGGTCATGCGCTTGCGACAAAGCTTTCGCAACTCCGCGCGCGCGTGACCGTGCTCGACCTCAAACCGTCGCTTCCCGCATTTGCGCTCGGCCCATTCGATGCTCATAGAAAGATCTCCTACGTGCGCGGCTCTGTCACCTCGGGGAAAACGGTCGGCAAAATACTAGAACAGGAGAAAATCAAGACGATCTTTCACTTAGCGGCAGAAGCGATCGTGCGAAGAGCAAATGAGCACCCTGTTCGCACGCTCGAGGCCAATGCGCGAGGCACATGGGTTCTCCTCGAGGCCGCTCGGCAGAGAGGCAACGTGCGTGAGATAGTTGTCGCCTCATCCGATAAGGCGTATGGCGCGCATGATGCGCTTCCGTATCGAGAGGAAGCGGCGCTGCAGGGTCTCAACCCTTATGACTGCTCAAAGAGCTGCACCGATCTCATTGCCCAGATGTACGCGCATGCGTTTGGCATGGCCGTGACGGTCGCTCGCTGCGGCAACGTCTATGGACCCGGCGATACGCACTGGACGAGGCTCATCCCTGATGCCTTCAGATGCGCTGCAAAGGGTCGTGTTCTCGACATCAGAAGTGATGGCACGTTTCGCCGAGACTGGATCTATATCGACGATATCGTCAATGCGTATCTCACGCTCGCCGAGAAGTCGCGCATTCATCCGGGAGAGGCATTCAATTTCGGCAACAACAAACCGCTCACCGTTCTTCAGGTGCTTTCACATGTGCAGAAGGCGCAGCCCATGCTGCGGTACCGAATTCTCAACAATGCGAAGAATGAGATTCGCAATCAGTATCTTGATTCCCGCAAGGCAATGCGCGCGCTGAAGTGGAAGCCGGGAGTATCGTTTGATCAGGGGATACGCAAGACCGCCTCTTGGTACAATGCTTTTTTCTGACCATGTCCCCGGAGCTATCGATCGTGGTCCCTGCGTACAACGAAGGCGAGCACCTCGCAGCCGTTTTGGCGGAGATGATGGATGTGTTCGGCAAAGAGGGGATCGATTACGAGATTATCGTCGTGAACAACGGCTCACGCGATAATACTGGTGCTATCGTCGATAGGCTCGCGCAAGAGCATGCCCGGATACGCGCCGTTCACCTCAAGCAGAATCGTAAGTATAGCGGCGGCATTCTCGCAGGACTCGCACAGACGCGTGGCGAGGTGATGGGCTGGTCGCATGCCGACGGGCAGGCGGATCCGCGAGACATTGTGCGCCTCTACAGAGCCATGCGAGAGCAGAAGTGCGAGCTTGCGAAAGCCGTTCGAAAAGAAAGACATGAATCTCCATGGCGCATCGTGCAAGGCAGGATATGGATTACGATTTTCAAAGCTCTCTTTCCCTGCCGCTACCGCGACGTGAACGCGACGCCGAAATTGATGACGCGTCGAGCGGCAGACGTGCTCAAGCTCGATTCACGCGATTGGTTTTTGGATCCCGAGTTCGTCATCAGAGCGATACGCCACGGGCTCCCTATTTGCGAAATCGAAACGGTATGGAGAAGCCGGCGCAGCGGCTCGACGCGCGCGCATCTTCTCACCGGATTGGAATTTCTGAAAAATCTTATCCTATTCCGCTTCGGTATACGGTAGCGTATGGCATTCCTATATACGCATCGTTGGCCCCTGACAGCGTTTGTCGCGCTCGCGCTTCTTATTGAAGCGCCCCTGATCGCGTTTCCTTTCTATGCGGGCGAGCGGTATCAGGGCATCAACATCGCGCACTTCGGGAACGATGAACATCACTACCTGACGCGCGCAAAAGAAGTGCTCGAAGGGCACTCGCTCGGGCAGATGTATCTTGCGGAAGGCAAAGATCTGCCAGATTCTTTTCAGAGCAATATCGAACAAATCGTTCTCTTTCCGCTTGCTGTACTCGGAATTACCGGCATAGACGTCGTCGCGCTCTACAATGTGATGAATTTTCTCGGCATCGTCGCGCTCCTCTTTTTGATGTACTACCTGCTCTATCTCATGTCCGGCTCGCGGGCGCTCGCCGCCGCCGGCGCGCTATTTGCGGTCGGAGGATACGTGCTCTTGGAGAACAGGACCGTTCTGTATTGGTTTCTCACGGGCAAAGATCTCGTTCATGGTGGTTTTAATATTTACGGCCGCTCCAATTTCCCCTATATGGCGCTCGTGCCTTTTTTTGGCTTTCTCATATGTACGTATCGCGCCATCAGATCCACCTTGAATGATGGCGCTCTGTTTCCGCGAAAAATTTCTGCCGCTCCGAAACTTGCTGCGCCCAAACAGTTCCCATTGCGGAAATTTTTCGCGGCACTCGCGCCGTATGGCTCGCTCGTCGGAGCTGGCGCGCTCTTTGGCTTTCTCTTTTACGATTATTTCTATGCGTGGTCATTTGCGCTCGGATTCCTTGGGTCGCTCGGGTTCATCGCGTTGCTTCTAAGAAAATGGAACACCTTCGCTGTAACGGCCGCAATCGGTGCGATCGGCCTCCTTATCGGCTCGTACAAGCTCTACAGCTACTATTCGCTTTTTACGTCAGAACTTGGCGAACAGATATCGTATTTCTTCCTAACGATAGAAGGGCGCGGATTCATCATGAGCACGACCGGTCTTGCGGTCGCGGCGCTTTTTGCGCTCTATTGGTATCAGCGCCGAGATGATCCGAATCTTTTTTTTATCGCAGCGATCATTCTCGCGGGGTGGGTCGCGCTGGAGCAGCAGCTCGTGACGGGGAGAGCAGTCCAATATGGGCACTACTACTGGTACTTTGTCGTCCCGCTTTCCATCCTTGTATCCATCTACATGTTCGTGCGGCTCGTGGGAGAGCGATGGAAAAAGTATCAACCGTGGCTCTGCGGCGCGATTATCATGGTAGCTCTTCTCAACACGGCTGCCGTCCAGTACAAATCTTTTTTCACAACGGCAGAAGGGAAGTTGCGCGAACAAGAGTTCGCTCCAGTGCTTCGGGAACTCGCCAAAAGGGACAAGGCGGTCGTCCTTACCTCTCCCGGAGGGGAGTCGCAGCCGCTCCTTATCACGATCTACACGGACCACGACCTCTATTGGATCCCTGCCGCCATCACATCCGCTTTCTCGAGCGATCAGCTCAAAGACGCGCTCTTGACGTATCTCTACATCAACAAAGATTCCCGCCGCGACGGAGCCGCATTCCTGCGGGATGCCCTTACCTCGGAGATCCCAACTGCCTACACTGAAATGTACGAGGAGCTGGAAGGATTCACGCACAACATTCTGCTTTCGCTTTATCGCACATCGCCGTTTCCGCACGTCGCGCCGGACATTCTCGCTGTTCGAGAGTCGTTCATTGAGGAATTGGCAAGAGAGTATCGCGAGCGAACGCGTTCATCGCGGCACATGAGAGAGGTACTTCTTGGGAAAAACGTTCGGTATATCCTCTGGGATCAGCGTTTGTATCCGGAGTGGGATCTTTCCATCTTGGAGCCGCTCACTGTCCTCGCGACCTCAACTGACATCATTTTGTATGAGCTTTCCACCACGCAATAGTCTCCTCGATCCCTTCTCGAAGCGGTATTCGTTTAGCCCACCCGACCTCCTTTCGTAAGCGTGTCACGTCGGCAACGAGGCGGGGCGGTTCGTTCGCGGACGCTTCTTTCGCGCCGAACGACAAAAGCTCTTCTTTGCCAAGTTGGACGGCGATCTCGCGAGCGATCTCTTTAAGTGTAACTGGTTCACCAGAGGCGATGTTGACTGCTCCTCGTACGTCGCTCTCGAGGAGCGCGCAAAATGCATCCGCGACATCTTGCACGTGGAGAAAATCGCGGACTTGTTCGCCGTGTGAAAGAAGTGCCTTTCTTCCGGCGAGAAGTTCATTGATAATGTAGGCGACGAATTTGCTCGGTGGTTCATACGGCCCGTACAGAAAAAAGATGCGTCCCCAGCCGAGGCTCATACCCGTACTTTTGGCAAGCGCTTCGAGCGCAATCCTTGTTTCGTGTTTCGCCTTGCCATACGGCGTCACAGGTTTGGACGGAGTGTCTTCCGAAAGCGGCTTATCCGCGGTCGCCCAATCGTATTCTGCGCAGCTTCCTGCGACGACAGTTCGTGTTCCGCCGTATCTTTGGAAGGCTTGCACGAGCTCTATCGTTGCATCCCTCCAGCTCTTATTTTGTGGCGACATCCAGAATTCACCAGGTGTTGCGATCCATGCAAAGTGGATGAGAGACGTTGCCCATACTTTCTTGCAGAGTTCGTCTGCAGCACCTCCTGCGAGAAGGTCGCACTTATGCCAGGTGACGCTGACATCGATCGGACTTTCGTGATACACAGCGTGCACCTCAAATCCGCGATCAACGAGGGACTGGAGCGCGTGGCGGCCTATAAATCCCGTTGCTCCGGTAACAAGAACCCGTTTTATCATGAGAAATCGGGATAGGATCGATCCTTCTCAGAGATAACACTGACTGGCAACGGCCACGCGATGCCAAACGCAGGGTCATCGAAGCGCACGCCGCGTGCACATTCTGGATAATACGCATCGCTCATGAAGTAGAAAACATCAGAATTATTCTCAAGCGTTTGGAATCCATGCGCGCATCCTTCGGGGATGTAGAACATATAGGGTTTGTCTGCGGCCAGCCGAGCTGAAGCCCACTTCTTGAAGGTGGGCGATGCGGGACGTAGATCAAGCGCAACGTCGAAGATGGAACCGCGCGCGCATCGGACGATTTTTGCTTCCTCGTGCGGCGCGATTTGATAGTGGAGGCCGCGAAGTGTACCGGCGCGCGGATTGCCGGAGATGTTCGCATGAACGATCCGAGAGAAAAGTCCGCGTTGCTTGAACTCCTCTTCATCCCACAGGCGGGCAAAAAAGCCACGTTCATCCTCTATGGTATCGAGCTCGATCAGGTATGCGCCCGCGATAGCCGTATTTGTGAATTTCATACGATCTGTAGCTCCGGTATCGGAATGATAAAACGACCACCCGCTTTGCGATATGCGTCCTGTTGCGCAAGCACTTCATTTGCAAAATTCCACGCGAGAAGGAGCGTGTAGTCGGGGCGGTCTTTCATGAGTTTCTCGGGCGCGAATATCTCGAGGTGTGTGCCGGGTGTGAAGCGGCCTTGTTTTGCGGGGGAGCGGTCGACGACGTAGTCGATTGTTTCTTTGCCAATGCCAAAGTAATTCAAGAGGGTAGTGCTTTTTGCGGATGCGCCATACACCGCGATTCGGTCACCTTCTCCTTTGAGCTTTTTGAGAAGCGCGAGCAGATCTTTGCGCAGTTTTTCGACCTTTGCTCCGAAGTCTTTGTAGAACTCGAAATCGCCGACCCACTCCTGCTCGTTTTGTAAGAAGCTTTGTGTGCTCGTCTTTTTGTAATCGCGCGGGCTATCCGCTCTCTGGAAGAAGACGCGCAGCGAACCGCCATGCACAGGGATGTGTTCTACCGCCGCTAGTTCAAGGCCATGCCGCTCGAAGAGATTTTTGAACGACGTTGCGGAATAATAGCAAAGATGTTCGTGATAGATGGAGTCGAACTCCGTGTGATCGATCAAGTCTTTGACGTAATGGTTTTCTATGATCGCGATGCCATCTTCTTTCAAAAGTGTCGCAATACCGGCGACCACGCTGTGCAAATTTGCAACATGGGCAACAACGTTGTTCGCGTGTATCACGTCGGCTGCCTTGCTATCGGCGAGGAGTTTTTTTGCCAGATTCTCGTCGAAAAATTCAGCAATGGTTTCGATCCCATTCTCTCGCGCGACTTTTGCGATATTGAGTGCAGGCTCAATGCCGAGAACGGGAATGCCTCGCTTGACGTAGTTTTTGAGGAGGTAGCCGTCGTTGCTCGCGATCTCGACGACGAGGCTTGTTGGCCCCAGATCGCGCTTTTCAATCATTCGTTCGGCGAGCTCTCGCGCGCTCTCGAGGATGGTGTCCGATACTGACGAGAAATAGAAGTACTCGCGGAAGAGTATTTCTGGAGGGACGGTTTCCGTTATCTGCACCAGCGTGCAGCGCGGGCAAAACACTAGGTCGAGCGGATATGTCTTTTCGGGCTCGTTGAGTTGCCGTGTGGTAAGCAGGGCATTTGCGAGTGGCATGTTGCCAAGCGAGAGTATGGGCGCAAGTTCTTTGTTGCCGCACGATCTGCACGCGGTTTCTTTCATGGAAAGACTCTAGCATTATTTCCCGATGGCCACTCGGGGCATATTCGCTTCAAATATGCGGCCGCATAGCTGACGATAATACGTGGATCACAGATGAAAGAGTTTCCGGAGGCGGTCTTCGTCTTCAATGTGGTCGAGAACTCCATAGAGGATATGCTTCGACAAAGCTGACTCTTCCTTGATTAGCTGCACGAGCGGTTTGCACTCGTGCGGAAAGACCCAAACACTGTGCTGCAATTTCACGAACCCGGCCTTTTTCAGCAGGTCTCTGACCTTGTTGCGGAGCGACGCGTAACGCTCTGGGATATCGAAGGCCGCTATGCGCCACTTGTGATCCCAACCCTGCGTTTTGAGAAGTTGACGGGTATCGCGTACGGCGACGCCAAGCGCGTTGCTGCCGGCGGCTGTTATTGTCAGCCGTTCTCCTCTTTGTTCGATAAACTCGATGTCTCTCAATCGCTCTATAGCGCGCTTGCGGCGATGACGGTGTGCAGCTCGCTCCCGTGCCAATTTGTACATGGCGCGCGTCGATCGACCGGAGAGCAGGAAGCCGTACAGCAAGTCTCCGCCCGACAGCTCTTCGAGGATATCGCGCTCTACGGACCCAAGTCTACGTGAACGCTTCGGACGATCTCGATACAGGAGACCCATAGGATTATCACTCTAACACATGCGGCCGCATGGTAGAGAGTGATATCTATAGTGCGCGGAATGCATCGCGCCAAACGAGCATGCCTTCGAAAAATTTTTTGATGAACTGTTCTTCGTCCGCGTTCAGTTTTTGCTCCTTGATCGCGTTTGGCAGTGCATCACCGATTTCCGCGTAACAGGTGGCATAGGTTTTCCCCTTGAGTTGAATCGCCGAAAGCGCATTCACAAAACGAAGCGTGAGCGCGTGCCCCATGCGCTCCTGGTCCAAGTCTTTCCAGTAGTTGTGCGGGTTGCGCTCTTGGCGGACGATCGGCTCGCCAAAGACGATCGAATCTCCAAGGTGGTCGGCAATGTGCTTGAGAATGTAGGAAGCCCAGATGTCGTCGTAGCGGCCGATGTAAGGGGAGAGGAAGTAGGCGGGGATTGCGTCGCGCCGGATCGCAGTGTTCTGCGAATTGAACGGTGTCCATGTACCTTTCGCAGTCGCGATGTTCGGCTTGCCGCGACGATTATACGAGGTCGCATCGGTCGGATCGGCGAGATGGTAGAGGCGATCCATCGCATCGACGTCTGGATCGCCAAGCCATAGGCCCGCATTTACGACGGGTCGCACTACAGCGCGTTTGGTCTTCCATGATTCTTTCGGCAGTCGCTTTTCGAGCGGGAAGCCGCGATGGTAAAAAGTCCTGCCATGCTTTTCCTTCAGAAGCGAGCAGACATTTACCCACTTCGTCGAACTCGAGACAACATCATACATCTGCTCTCCAGTTACCACGTGCTTTCCGATGAAATCTTTCGTTACTAAAAAATTGTCATCGTCTATGGTGATTATCGTCTCGCAGTGCTCCTGATGCGCGAAGAGGAGTCCCACGTTGCGGCGCTGGATCGAATTCCATGGAAGATGCTCCTTCAGGGTAGAGAATTTCTTTAAATACTCGTCTTGCCGCTCGGGCGAGAAGTATTCGACGAGAATCCCGCTACGTTTGCCTAGCTTCTTGCAGAAATCCGCCGTTTCCGGAGGTGTCTTCTTGTCGCCGATGACGACAAAGAGCGCGTCATGGCCGTGCGCTTTTGCGTCCTTTGCGTACTCCGAAAGGAGTTTCGGAACATATATTGTTGTCGTGACGATCGCCGTCTTTTGCATGGTTAAGGGATTTGAAATGGAAGCGCAGTACCCGCAAGCCGCGCATGGGCGCCTTCTAACACTTTCTTTAATCCTTCCTCGAGCGTCATCTTCGGATGCCACCCGATCTCTTGCGAGAGCCGCGTGATATCAGCGTAACGTGTGGACACCCCTACGGGCTTGTCGGAGAGCGGTCTGATTTTTGCTTCGCGACCTTCTGTCGCGAGCATCTTCCGAATGAGCTCGTTGAATGAAGTGGCGACGCCGGTGCCGATGTTCACGCCTGATCCGTCGTTCACCTTGTCCATGATGGCGAAGAACGCATCCACGCAATCATCGATGTGTATGAAATCCCGAGCTTGCTCGCCCGTTCCCCACACCTCGACCGGATCATCGCCGCGCGCGACGCGCAGCGCTATCGAAGGTGTAGGGTAGGTGAGATCTTGGTCTTCGCCAAAACCGGAGAAAGGGCGCACGCAGCCGATGTGGATGCCGTATTTTTCGTGCGCGAGCCGCGAGAGGTATTCGCCGGTGAGCTTCGACCAGCCGTACGTCATGTCTGGCTGCCCGAGCTTCCCGGAGAAAAAATCTATCATGTCTTCTTTGAGCGCAACGGCCCCTTTTGCTCCTTGCAGGTGGGTCGGGTATGCGGCGGAAGAAGATGCGTAGAGAATGCGCTCGACCCTTCCCGGACTTCTGCTCACCCAGAGAAAAAAAGCGGCGTCGATCCCAAGAT
>CAYRQI010000005.1:16358-16754 GCA_964426425.1 uncultured Candidatus Saccharibacteria bacterium
AGACGTCGCCAAAATTGGGAAGTACGGCGCTCTTACCCTCGGCCTCAGAGTGAAAGAGCGGTATGACATCGGCTTTCAGGAAGACGATGCGTTGCAGGCCCTTCGTAAAATATTCTGCATCCCCGCGAATCTCGCTTCTCCACGCGGCTGAAAGCCACTCACGGGGATGATGACCGCTTGGAATACAGAGATTGTCGATAATCCAAATTTCATTTGTACCGCGCGCCAAAAGAGCTTTCGTTAGGTGCCGCCCGACAAAACCACAGCCTCCCGTGATAAGTATGGGTCGCTCCGACAAGGACTGCTTCGCGGAGTCGCTGTCTGCCGCTGCTGCGGCAGCGCTGCCTCTCGCCCCGTCGGGCTGCGAGACACTCCGCAAAGCAGTCCCTGCCGATC
>CAYRQI010000005.1:16764-18070 GCA_964426425.1 uncultured Candidatus Saccharibacteria bacterium
TGCCGATCGCTGCATCATGTCGAAGAACTATATCTCATCTTGCGTGTGCCCTGAAACCGAACGCGAAGGCCGGTCCAGGTATACGCAAATGTCTGCATGAATGAATTGTGGCTCACGCCTTCGCGGCGCGCGCGCCACGGCGCTTCGACTTCCGTCACCCGGTATCCGAGCCGAAGCGGTTTCAGAATTGATTCGAAGAGGAATGGAAATCCAGTTTCTTCCCATGCGATCGTTTTCAGCACGGGCGCGCGGTATGCGCGATAGGCATAGGTGAGATCGGTGAGGTTGGTCCAGTAGAGGAGCCGAAAGAAATGCTGAAATATGAAGTTGAGGACGAACTTTATCGGATCGTATCCAGAGAAACGCGCGCCGCCCTTCCACCTGCTCGTCGCGACAACATCATAATCCTCGAGAGCGTTTAGCATGGCGGGCAAAACCGCCGGGTCTGTTTCGAGATCTGCTGCCATGAGCACGATCACTTCGCCACTCGCGCGCTTGATGCAATCGCGTATCGCGCCGCCGATGCGGGGGAGTCTTTGATCGAACGCAACGATACGTGAGCCGAATGTATCGCGAAGCTTCACGATCGTCTCGCGGCAAGCGGGTGTTGTGATCTTCGGATGGGTCACGATGAGGTATTCGATCGAACGCGAGGGCAGTACCGCTCTGATTTCTTCCACCGTTTTGCGTAACGAGAACGTTTCGTCTGTGGCGGGCAGAATGACAGATATCGTTCGCATACCTCATTATAGGTGTGTTAGGATGCCGAGACCATGGCGTGGCGTCGAGAGAGGCATGCGGTACGTTGGGTAGCGGTTTCCGGTGGATTCGACCCGCTGCATGTGGGACACGTGCGCCTCTTTAAGGCTGCGCGGCGTCTTGGCAACAAGCTCGTGGTGATCCTCAATAACGACAACTGGCTTCGTGCCAAGAAGGGTTTCGTCTTCATGCCGCAAAGAGAACGCGCCGAGCTTATCCGCGCGTTTCCGTTCGTCGATCGCGTTGTTCTCACCGATCACAAAAAAGACGATCCTGATAGGAGCGTTGTGCGGTCGCTCGCAAAGGTCCGACCCGCGATCTTCGCCAATGGCGGCGATCGCTTCAGGAAAAATGTGCCGGAGGTCGCCCTGTGCAAGCGGCTCGGCATTCGCATGGCGTTCAATGTTGGGCGCGGGGGTAAAGTGCAGTCCTCTTCGTGGATGATCGACGCCGCGCGAAAGCCCGCTTCGCGCACCGTGCGGCCGTGGGGAATGTATTATGGCTGGGACAGCGGTACAGGATGGAATTTGAAAACGGTATACATACA
>CAYRQI010000005.1:18080-22111 GCA_964426425.1 uncultured Candidatus Saccharibacteria bacterium
GCAAACGCCTCTCGCTCCAGTACCATCATGGTCGCAGCGAGCACTGGATGCTCGTCGAGGGCGACGCGATGGCGACGATCCTCCAATCATCAGGTTTAGAGGAGCGTTATCCCTTGCGTCTTGGCGAGTCTTTTCGGGTCGGAAAAGGCACCGTACACCGCCTCGAGTCGAAGCGTGGCGGCGTCATCGTCGAAGTTGCGCTTGGGCATTTCGACGAGAACGATATTGTTCGTCTCGAGGACGATCACGGCCGCGCGCCGCAGAGGCGCAAGAGGCGCTAACATTTGCGCGCGTGCTACACTAGCTGATTATGGCAATCGAAAGGACCTTACGATGGATCGCCCTTACCGGCATCTTCGCCATCCCCTTCATCGTCTTCATCGTTGCCGAATCGCTCTTCTTTCCGTTTATCACCGGCAAGAACTTCGCATTTCGTGTCATTGTTGAAGTGATAACAGGCGCCTACCTTGCACTTGCGCTCGTCAATCCAGCCTACCGACCAAAGCGTTCGTGGCTCCTGGGAGCGTTCGCGCTCTTCGTGCTCATTGTCGCGCTCGCGGACGCGTTTGGTGTGTACCCGTTCAAAAGTTTCTGGAGCAACTACGAGCGCATGGACGGGTGGGTGACGCTCGCGCACCTCTTTCTCTTGTTTCTTGTTTCCGCAAGCGTTCTCAATACAGCGAAGCTTTGGCGTGCGTTCTGGCAAACGTCGCTTTTTGTATCGGCTATCGTCGGTTTGTATGCTTTCTTTCAGCTTCTTGGTATCGCAAGTCTCAATCCCGGATTCTCTTCGGCCGCGCGGCTCGACGCCACATTCGGCAACCCTATTTATCTTGCAGTGTACATGCTCTTCAATATCGCCATTGCTCTCATGCTCATTGTTCAATCGGCGAAAGAGCGGTGGAATGCGTCGGAGCGCATCGTGATCGGCAGCATTTTTGGCGTGGCGTCGACGATTGCCGTTTCGAATTTCTATGAAGCGGGCTGGATTCTATATGCCGCACTTGTCGTTATCGACGGCGTAGCTGCATGGCTCGTATTCCAGCGGCGAGTATATCTTCTTGCACTCATTCTTGCGTTGAACACACTCGTACTGTTTCTCACAGGTACGCGTGGCACGATGCTCGGTCTTATCGGGGGCGCGTTTCTTGGCGCGTTCCTTCTCGCGTGGTCGTCCCGGGAGGCAAGGAAAGTTGCGATTGTTGCGGCGGTGGCGATAGCGCTCGCTGTGGGAGGACTATTTCTCATGCGCGATCAATCATGGGTACAGCGGATTCCCTTCCTCCAGAGACTAGCCACTATTTCTCTAGAGGACAGCACCACGAAGGCCCGCTTTATGAACTGGGGTATGGCATGGGAGGGAGTGAAAGAGCGTCCGATACTCGGCTGGGGACAGGAGAACTACGCGATTGTTTTCGACAAGTACTACAACCCGTATATGTACGGACAAGAACAGTGGTTCGATCGCGTTCACAACGTTATTTTCGATTGGCTCGTCGCGGCCGGTTTTCTCGGGTTTCTCTCGTACCTTTCGCTGTACGGTGTGGCACTGTGGCTTTTGTGGCGAAGAAAACAAGAGGAGGCCGTGTTCTCGGCTCTCGAGAGCAGCGTTCTCACGGGGCTCTTAGCAGGATATTTCGTGAGCCTCTTCTTCGTCTTCGACAACATCATGAGCTACGTGCTCTTCATTTCAGTGCTCGCCTACATCGCATGGCGTGCGGCGGCAAACGCTGTGCCGATTCCGCTGCCACGGCTTTCGCCGAAGCTTCTTCCGGTTGCGGTGCTCTCTGCCGTTTTCCTCGTGTGGGGAGCCGTGTGGTACGTGAACGCGAGGGCTTTCGCTGCCAATCGCGCACTCATCCGCGCTCTGCAGCCGCAAGCGGAGGGGGTCTCGAAAAATCTTGAGCTCTTCAAGCAATCTATTGCCTACGGAACGTTTGGGACGCAAGAAGCGCGTGAGCAGCTTACGCAGGCGGCCGCACAGGTCGTTCGCGTCGAGGGTGTGCCTGTCGAGGTGAAACAAGCCTTTCTCAAGACGGCAGCCTCCGAGATGGAGCTGCAGGCCGCAAGCTCACCGCTTGACGCTCGCTTCCCGCTTTTCTCGGGAGCGCTTCTCGTTTCCGCCGGGGAATTTGAGAAAGCGGCGTCACTGCTTGCGCGCGCACACGAGCTCTCTCCCGGCAAGCAAACGATTCTCTTCGAGATCGCTTCTAACAGTCTCGCGAGAGGGGATGTGAACGCCGCGGTCGCCGCATATAAGCAAGCGTATGAACTCGCGCCGGAGTATACGGACGCACGTCTTTTCTATGCAGCGGCAGTTATCCGTACGGGAAATGATTCACTCGGAGACGAGCTTCTCGCGCCGATCGTTGAAAGTGGAGGAGCTGCCGATCCGCGGATCGCGGCCGCGTACGTCGCCCGCGGTCGCTACGACAAGATCATAGAAATATGGGAAGCTCGAGTGAAGGCGACGCCGACAGAATCGCAACCGTACTTTACGCTTGCCGCCGCATATTACGGGGTCGGAAATTCGGCGCGCGCGATCTCTACTCTAAAAGCGGCGGCAGAAGCGATCCCTTCGGTTAAGGGTCAGGTCGACGCACTCATAGAACAGATCAGGAGCGGTACGGTGAAAATACAATAGAGAGAGGCGCTCGCGAAAATATATGCGTTTCGGGTTGCGTTCCCGCCTGCTCGCGGGATGCTCTCACTTGGCCCGTCGGTTTGCCGCGAAGCCCCTCTCAATGCACATATCCCACTCGCTTTTAATGGAAAGAAATATATAATGACGACGTGAGCGCCTGAACGGGCTCTCCAAGAAAGTCGCGTAGATCCCGCCTCACGGCGGGGTTTGCGTTTGTATACCTTTCCCGAGCGCAGCTCGGGTGGAATCGAATACAAATGCAAACCCGGCCGGAGCCGGGGACCCATGCGCAGCATGGGGAGGCGAGGCGGGCCCGCGGGCGCTTGGTACATGCGAAGCATGGAAACCAAGCGACCCGTGGGGTTTGCGTTTTTGCACTTGTTGCAAAGATGTTACGCTTAGGAGAGTGCGCAGAGCGGAGGGCGGCGGCACTCACATAAGACTTTCTACTTTGGAGCTCGCACCCGTCCTCCGCTTTGCGCACTCGTCGTAGACGATGCAAACGGGTGCGAGCGACAAAGTTGGAAAGGGGTCGGGAAACGGAAGTTTCCCGTGTCGGAGAGCAGCGAGCGATAGCTCGCGTTGAGAACCGTGGGTTCTCAAAGTGAATCTCGAGGAGATTCACCTTTGGTGCTAAGCACCCGTCCTCCGCTTTGCGCACTTTTCGTTCCAACGAAAAGAGGAAGGGTGCGCAAGCCCCCGTGGAGGAAAGGTGGAAAACCGAGAGGTTTTCCAGACGGGGGTCGGGGGCTTGCGATGCTTCACCTGTCCTCCGCTTTGCGCATTTTTTTGTATTGCGAACTTTCGACTGCATGAGAAATTGAAAATTGAAAATTGTGAATTGAAAATTCCGATGCGCGACGCGCATCGAGTTATCCACACATCGAAGTAAAAAAACGATTGCATGTGCATGTGAGTGCAATAATGAAAAATGTAAACGCATCTTCGCTTCGAAAAAGCGCGTGCGGGTCGAGATTAGTTTAGTGAAATAATAAGCGGAGCGAATATATTTCACTTAACCCACCCAAAATTTTGCAAAGCAAAATTTAGGCGGGCCTAAGATTTGGTAAAACTCGCTTCGCTCGTTAACCAAATCTAACGTATGGCGAAGAAAAAGAAGGGCAAGAAGCGCCGCTAGTCTCATCCGTCACCCGACACACCATTCAAGTGTGTCGGGTGATCGGGTTCCGCTTCTCTCTAATCTGGAGAAAACAACCCCGACGTTTGTCGGGGTTGTTTTGTCGCGCATTTTTGGGATTTAGGATAGGATAGCGAACAATGACAGCATTCTGGAAATCTATCTTTGGCGACGAGAACGCTGCGGCCTTGAAGCATGCGGAATCCATCGTTGCGCAAGCAGGCGCTCTTGAGGAGGAGACGAAAAAAC
>CAYRQI010000005.1:22121-27936 GCA_964426425.1 uncultured Candidatus Saccharibacteria bacterium
CGAAAAAACTCTCCGATGGAGAGCTTCGGGCCAAAACGGATGAGTTCAAGCGGCGTCTTGCTCACACAGCTCCCGGAGGCGTCACTCTCGATGAGCTTGCACCAGAAGCTTTTGCGCTTGTGCGTGAAGCGTCAAGACGGACTCTGGGAGAGCGGCATTTCGACGTGCAGCTCATCGGCGGAATGATTCTTCACAACGGTAATATTGCCGAGATGCGAACCGGCGAAGGTAAGACGCTGGTCGCAACGCTCCCCGCGTATCTGAATGCACTCGAAGGCAAGGGAGTACATGTGGTAACGGTAAATGATTACCTCTCGAGACGCGACGCGGTATGGATGGGGCAGATCTACCACGCATTGGGGTTGTCTGTCGGTGTGCTCAATCACGAAGCTTCATATCTCTACGATCCCGCGCACGTGCCATCCGACATGCAGGCAAAGGAGGACGCGGAACGCGACAGAGTGGGTGGATTCAAAGTCTTGCACGATTATTTGCGTCCGTGCACGCGCAGGGAGGCGTATGCGGCCGATATTACCTATGGAACGAACAATGAGTTCGGTTTCGATTACCTGCGTGACAACCTCGAATACGATCCTTTGGCATTGCGGCAGCGCGAGTACCATTACGCAATCGTTGACGAGATCGACTCCATCTTGATTGACGAAGCGCGTACACCCCTCATCATTTCCGCGCCTATCTCCGAAGCAGAGTCTCTCTACGGACGATTTGCTGCGATCGCACAAAACCTGCAACCCGAGGAGGATTACACGGTTGACGAAAAGCACAAGCAGATCGCTCTAACCGATCAGGGTATCGAAAAGGCCGAAAAGGAGCTTGGCATCGAGAACATCTATACCGACGCCGGCATCAAGTATGTTCACCATCTCGAGACGGCTGTTCGCGCCAAAGCGCTCTTCGAGCGCGACAAAGCGTATGTGGTCCGCGACGGGCAGGTGATCATCGTCGATGAGTTTACTGGCCGTCTGCAGCCGGGGAGACGCTGGTCGGACGGCCTGCATCAGGCAATTGAGGCAAAAGAAGGTGTCTCTATCCAACAAGAATCTCGCACGTTTGCCTCGATCACCTTCCAAAATTACTTTCGCTTGTACAAAAAGCTGTCAGGAATGACGGGAACCGCGCGCACATCATCCGAGGAGTTCTATAAGGTCTACGGATTGAATACGGTCGCAGTGCCCACGAACAAGCCCTCTGCCCGCATCGATCACGACGATCTCATCTTCCAAACCGAAGTCGGAAAGATGAAGGCGATTGCTCGGAGAGTGAAAGAATTGCACGAAAAAGGGCAGCCGGTCCTGGTGGGAACCGTCTCTGTCGAGAAGAATGAACTTCTCTCGGCGCACTTCAAACAAGAGGGCATCCCGCATGAAATACTGAACGCGAAAAATCACGAGCGCGAAGGCGAGATCATCGCGCAGGCAGGTCGCTTGGGCGCGGTCACGATCGCGACCAACATGGCTGGGCGTGGCGTCGACATCAAACTCGGCGGTAATCCTGCCACGGAGGCAGACTATGAAAAGGTGAAAAGTCTTGGAGGCCTCTTCGTACTCGGAACGGAGCGGCATGAAGCGCGGCGCATCGACAACCAGCTGCGGGGTCGCGCGGGGCGCCAGGGCGATCCCGGTGAGACGGAGTTTTTTGTCTCACTCGAAGACTCGCTCATGCGGATCTTTGCTTCTGATGTGATCAAGCGGGTAATGGGCACCTTCAAGATCCCAGAGGACGAGCCGATCTACAATTCGATGATCACGCGCGCGCTCGAAAAAGCGCAGACGCGCATCGAGGAGCTTAACTTCGACGCGCGCAAACATGTACTTGCCTACGACGATGTCTTGAACATCCAACGAAAATCGGTCTATGGCCGCCGTCGCGCACTGCTTATGGGCGGTACGCAGGCCGTTACTGATGAGCTCTCGCGTATCGCAGAGGGTGATCCGGAGTTTGCCGCAGCAGTTGAGGATCGCAAGCGATCTCTCGGCGAGTCGTTCTACACGATCGTCAAGAGATTTCTCCTCCAGACCATTGATCTTCTCTGGGTGGAGCATTTGGAGGCAATGGAGTACCTACGTTCGAGCGTCAATCTCCGCGCGTACGGCCAGCGCGATCCGCTTGTCGAGTACAAGAAAGAGGGCCTCAAGCTCTTTCAAGGGATGGAGGATTCTTACGCAATGCACGTGCGTCGCTCACTTCCCCACATCGGCGCGCCTGTCGCAAGTAGGGGAGAGGGCGCGAGGGTCGAACGTGCGGCTCGCGCGATCACCACGGGGAGCGGCGTGTCTGCAAAAAAAGCCTATGGTCGCAACGATAAAGTTGTCATTACCAATGGCAAGGAGACACGGGAGATGAAATTTAAGAAGGCAGAGAGCCTACTCGTATCGGGAGAGTGGAAGCTTGTCGGGTAGTTTTTCGGGAAGAATCGTGTAGAGTATTCGCATGAGCGAGTACGTACCGACTATTGGTTTGGAAATTCACGCGGAACTGAAGACCAAGACAAAAATGTTTTGCAACTCCAAAAACGATCCCGACGAGAAACGGCCCAATGTGAATATTTGTCCGGTATGCCTTGCGCACCCCGGCACGCTTCCTGTCATCAATAGGGAAGCGGTGAAGCATGTGCTTCGCGTCGGCGTTGCACTCGGAGGAAAGCTTGCTGACTACACGGAGTTCGATCGGAAGAATTATTTTTACCCTGATCTGCCGAAAGGGTACCAGATCTCGCAATACGAATATCCGCTCGTGAGCGGGGGAGCGCTCAATGGCATCTCCATTACGCGCATTCATCTTGAAGAAGACACAGCGAGTTCCATACATGACGAAGGAGGTGCAACTGTCATCGACTTCAACAGGGCTGGTGTTCCACTCATGGAGCTTGTCACAGAACCTGTCATCGAAAGTGCCGAAGAAGCCGGGAGGTTTGCCCGAGAGCTGCAGCTTCTATTGCGCTATTTGGGCGCAAGTAATGCAAACATGGAGAAAGGGGAGATGCGCGTGGAAGCGAACGTTAGTGTCAGGGAACAGAGAGCAGAGAACGGAGAACAGAAAAATCTTGGGACGAAGGTGGAGATAAAGAATTTGAATTCTTTTCGCGCGATGGAGCGAGCAGTTGAATACGAGATCAAACGCCAGACGCAAATCCTTGAGAAGGGAGAGATGGTCAGGCAGGAGACGCGAGGATGGGATGAGGCGAAGCAAGCGACATTCCCGCAACGCGCAAAAGAGGGCAGTGCTGATTATCGGTACTTTCCCGATCCCGACCTGCCTGCCCTGCAGCTTTCCGAGCTCTCGGAGCTTTCGCGTGAATGTCTCGAGGCTGGGCTTCCAGAATTGCCATGGCAGCGACGCACGCGCTACCTTGGTCTCGGCATCAAGGAAGAAGATGCCCGCATGCTTGTTGCGGAACCAATAGTGGCGGATTTCTTTGACTCGGTCTTGAAAGTAATCCCTGGCTCGGTCACTCCGCAGATGGCCTCGAACTACACGACGAACGATTTGGTCAACCTCATCCGAGATACCAAAGGGCGAGATTCAGAGTATATAACCGATATTCCTATCTCGGTACGTAATTTCAGTACTATTCTTCAATTGATCGGAGAGAAGAAGATTTCGTCGAGAGTTGCAAAAGATCTTTTGCAAGAATCTTTCTCGAGCGACCATAATCCTGCGGAGCTTGCGGCAGAAAGAGGCTTGTTTATGAGCGATAAAATCTCTGATCTCTCACCTATTGTCGAGGGGATCTTGCAAAAGCATGCGAAGGCGGTAGAGGACTATAGGCGCGGTAAGGCAAGCGCTCTCCAATATCTGGTTGGGGAAGGGATGAGAGTAACGCGTGGCGCGGCTGATCCGAATCTGCTTAGAGAGTTGATTATTTCGGCGATCAAGTAACCTTATCTACGCATGTCGCACAATGTCATTGCGTGCATAGGAAGCTCCTGAACTTGGGGACAATACTTCAATCCACAAGATTTCCCCATTGTTAGTAGTGATATTCTCGGCGCGACGATATACTGCATCCATGACCGATGATGTAATTGTTGGTGGGGAGACATTTATCTCGTCTAGGCGAGCATCAGAATCTAGTGGCTACGCACAGGACTATATCGGCTACCTTGCGCGCAAAGGAGTCATCGGCGCACGCCGAATTGGCGGCTTGTGGTACATATCGGAGCGCTCCCTTGCCGAATACAAAAAGGAAGCCGAGGCATTCAAACCACAGCCGCCGAGCGCCGCGTCGCGTACCACTGATCCCGAGACCATCGTCTCGTTCGACGGCAGGGAATACGTCTCGGCGACGAAAGGAGCCGGGCTCACGGGATATCATCAGGATTATGTTGGACAGTTGGCAAGGGGGGGAAAGATACTGTCGCGGCAGATCGGGACTCGGTGGTATGTCGATCGTGATGCGCTGCTTGCACATAAGAGAGAAAAAGATGCCTTACTCGGCGCGGTGCAGGCAGGAGCCGTTGGCCTTCAACGCTCAACCTCTATGCTTTCTGGAGCAGATGTGGGGCACGATGATGGAGGCCCATTTATGACCTACACAAGCGATACTGGTGATTTGATACCAGTCGTTGCTAGGGAAGATGCGCGAAATTATGAATCTCGGGGAAACGATATGCCGATAACGGCGCATATTTCCGTAACACATCCGATCCATATCAGAAAGATTAGTACTACTCGACAACCCCAAGAGCGTCAAAGTCGGAGAACGTCGGTTGTTACGAGAGTGGCTGCTATAGCAGCAACGATTGTGATAGTTGTCATGGTTGGCTATATGTCTATCCAAAGTAATGCCCTCTATACGAGCACTATTGCTCGTGAGACAGGTTTTGCTCTTGCTGCAGAGATCGCAACAAGCATCATTTCGAGAGTGGCTGACTTTGTAGAGAGTATCATTGCGCCTGAGATTACCTATAGCAGGCCTAATTAGAGCCAATTTCTCCTTTCTTCTGAATCTGGTGTGGCAGAGATCGATAATCTCTGTCATTCCTTTCGTTGTTTAGTTGGCGACTAGAGTCATTCGGTGCCGAAGTTGGATCAGGATCAGCTAAGGGAAAATGTGTTATCCACACTTATCCACATTTCGGTGCACAGGTAATCAACAGGATATCCGGAATAGCTAGTAAAATATAGCTAAGTCGTGGGCGCTCACTAATGGCATCATGGTAGACGAAATCTTTCTTGATGGCGCACGATACATCTCTGCAAGCGAAGCGGGCGAGCTCGCGAATCTTTCCCGCGATTATGTAGCAAGGCTTTGCAAGGAAGGACGACTGCCTGGCAAGCGAGTCGGGAAGTATTGGTATGTAAATCGCGATTCCTTCCAGCAATTCATAACGTTGCAGCAGTATGCGCGGGCAAAGAGGAAAGAAGAGCTTGCGTGGCAGCGACGTAGGGAATACGAGGTGAAAACGAGTGCCGTTGCGCGTCCCGAAGTTGCAGCTCCCACCGCTCCAACTGTTGCTGCCGCTCGCATACTCTCGAGTGTTCCAGCGCACGCTCTCTCCGCAGGCAGGCACGCGAGCGCGCATGCGCTTCCACCGCTTTCTGATGCGCTCCACAAGCTCGTTGCGATCATGACCGCGCTTCTCTTTACGATCGGCACCTACCTCTTCGTCGATGCGCAGTACGCCCGTCTCACCTCGGGAGTAGGAGTTGCCGAGCGTGCATCGATGCTTGCGTCTGTGGTCGTTGACTCTGCACAGCGACAGCTCGCGCTCGCGGCCGAGAATCCGCTTGGTACCTTCTCGAACCTGTTTGAGGAGCTCGCGCGCTCCCTGAACACTCGCGTCGACAATCT
>CAYRQI010000006.1:0-2033 GCA_964426425.1 uncultured Candidatus Saccharibacteria bacterium
ACGACTTACGATGTCGTTATTCGAGTAACAAGAATGACCCAGGTAGTCCACGCCCTAAACGATGATGACTGGCTTTCCGGAGTATCGACCCTCTGGGAGGCGAAGCTAACGCGTTAAGTCATCCGCCTGGGTAGTACGGCCGCAAGGCTAAAACTCAAAGGAATAGACGGGAGCTTGCACAAGCGGTGGAGCGTGTGGCTCAATTCGTCGCTAAGCGAAGAACCTTACCAGGGCTAGAAATCCTACTGCACGCCTATCGAAAGATAGGAAGCCTTCGAGGGTGTAGGACAGGTGATGCATGGCTGTTTACGACGGCCCTTTTCCGAGCAATCGGAATTGAAACACTGGCTCATAACGGTGAAATCCCGAACTTTCGGCTCAAAATCAGGATATAATTATCATGATGGCGGCCGGAACTAATGACTTGATTCTTTCCGAATCTCGGAAGAAAGAGCGGGACAATACCGTGGGAAATTGGAATGTGCATTTCTGGGAAAAATATCCGGACGATTGCTACGCGTTCGGGCTGTGGTGTGCCGATGGCTACCACAGAAGCAGTAGCATAGGCATTACGAACGTCGATGTCCGACTTGTCGGACGGTTCAGGGAATTTCTTCTCAAAGAATTTCCAGAGTCTCGATTGTATCTGCGGGTCTACCATCCGCGTGGCACGCAGCTGGACAAAGAGGCATTCCGGCATTTGAGTACGAATATCGTTTCGTATCCGATGCGGAAATCGGCACAAGTCGCATTGCAGCTATATCTGAACTCGAGACCGCTGTTGCGGCTCATGCAAATGTCGCGTAAGAATGTCGGTCTCATGCGAAACAATGAACAAATTGCCTCGTACTTCGCCGGTCGCTTCGATGGAGATGGCTCGGTGAATGCTGATGCAAAAACGTACTGCCGAATTGCGTACAGCAGTAGAGAGGAAGCAGAAATAGATCAGCAGCTTCTTGCAAAAATCGGAATCATGCTGGTTTCGGTGTATCACTACCGACATGCGCAGGAATATTGCCTCTATGTATCGAGAAATATCGCACAGTCGTTTATTGGCACAATCAGTCGATATTCAACAACGACCCCAGAAATGCATGTTCCAATACCCGTAGAGACTTCATCAATTCATTGATGAGATGGGAGAAGTGCCGGCCGAAGCCGGAGAGACACTCTCATAAAACGCCAACTCCCATCAAACGGTGGGAAGAAAGTATAGTCCGTACCATTAGTAATAGTGGAATCATACAGTCGTCAGTTCGTGATTTGAATCGTTCCCTTCAGTGGGGTAACGAACGCAACCCTCGTTGCCTGTTACACGTATCAGGTGAGACTGCCCCCTCACGGGGGAGGAAGGTGGGGATGACGCCAAGTCAGCATGTCCCTCTGATGTCCTGGGCTGCACACGCGCTACAATCGCCGTTACAAAGGGGCGCGACGGGGTAACCCCGAGCAAATCCTCCAAAAGCGGCGCCAGTTCGGATTGAGGTCTGCAACCCGACCTCATGAAGCCGGAATCGCTAGTAATCGTGGGTCAGCCACACCACGGTGAATACGTTCTCAAGCTTTGTACTCGGGTCGCCATGCGATCGAGTATGCTAGTTGGTGAAATTCCAACCGCGATTCACAGAAATCGTGAAGTGAAATCACAGTCAATCGGAGTGATTCGATTGGTGAAGGGTGAAAGTAGCAGTGTCTAGCTTGAATGTCAGTTAGTGGCGTCAAACGGATGCGATCCCTCGAGTACAGGGAGAAGCATTCTGTGAATAAAGCCGTTTGACGTGTAGTGACATCGAGATAGATATACACAGTAACTCGGTTACCGTGGGAGATCTCGCGAAGTCCTCGTGGTAAGATTACCTTGAGGTATGAGTAATGGCTCAAATAAAGTGCGAGAAGTCAGCAGAGTTCGTAGTACCAGACGGTTGCGACTGTGGGCCGACAAGGACCGCCGTCGCAATGCAAATCTGCAAAAACCGTATGGGAAGGAACAAATTCATAGGGATAAATTGAATCCGTACTATGTTGCTGGATTT
>CAYRQI010000006.1:2043-4725 GCA_964426425.1 uncultured Candidatus Saccharibacteria bacterium
GGTGAAGGATGTTTCTCGGTAAGCATCGGCAAACACAAGACCCTCAAACGAGGGTATGAAGTTCGACCGGAATTTGAGATCGAGGTCCGCAAGGACGATCAAGAAGTGCTCGAGAGAATCGTTGTTACCATCGGAGCGGGAAGGATATATGACTGTTCGTACGAGAGGTACGGATGGTTTCCACATGCGAAGTATAAAATTACGAGCATCTGGGAAATGAAAGAGTATCTTTTCCCGTTTCTCGATCAGTATCCTCTGCAGGCGAAGAAGTCGAAGTCGTACAAGTTTTTTCGAGAGATCGTCCTCATGCTCTGCGATAAGCAGCACTTGAGCGACGAAGGATTCGAGAAGATTTTTCAGCTTCGCACAGAACTTCGCATGCTTGGGAAAAAAGCTCGAACCTATGGAAGCCGCGAGGGTGCGGGAAAACCGCTTGCCCCGTGGCGTGAGACAACGCCGAAGTAATTCGGTGTTGAATTCGATACCGCCCGTCAAGTCAGGGAAGTTGGGAGTGCCCGAAGCACATCCTCGCGATGTACCAAGGCAAACTCAATGACAAAGACTAAGTCGTAACAAGGCACGGGTAGCGGAAGCTGCTCGTGGATTCATTCAAACAAGTATTGTTCTTCTTCGAGAAGAACTTACTGTCGATCCCGCTCTTTCTAAGATCTAGAAAGGGTAGGAGGTAATCATGTTGATCACCTTTCTCTACATGTGACTGCTGGAAAGACAGCCGCTCGAAAGAGCGGGATGGACGGAACAAAAGAGTGTGTATGGGATAGCTAGTAGCTTGTAGCCATCAGTTTGTAGCAAGTACGAGCGCAAAACGCCCGGGAGATAGTTTTGTGTTTTTCCAAAGAGAAACGGCAGGTTCCTCACGTCCGCTGTTGGTGGGTTTTCAAAGCAGGGTGGCTCGAGCGGGTTTACTCCCGCAGATTCCCCTCGCAAGCGCGCTTAGTGAACTCAAGTTTCCACTCTTTGCGGAGACGTTTCTTGAGAACCTTACCGCCCTTGTAGGAGCGACCTGGGGATTTCTTCCCATTTCTCTTGGCCATGGTGAGGCCCTCCCTTTGAAAAACGACAAGCCAACCTGTCGCATTTTTGAACTAGCATGTGAGCCACGGTTTTGCTACCATCTTGTGCACGCGCGCTTAGCTCAGTGGTAGAGCATTCCTCTGATAAGGGAAAGGCCGAAGGTTCGATCCCTTCAGCGCGCACATGAACTACAAGGTCATCGGCGGCAGAGAGCTTAGTGGGACCGTACGCACCAACGTTTCAAAGAATTCCGCGGTGGCGATGCTCGCGGCGTCACTCTTGAATCGCGGCGAGACCGTGCTGAAGCGCATGCCGCGCATCGAGGAGGTAAAACGGCTCATCGAGGTTATGGAGAGTATCGGTGTGAAGATCGTGTGGGACGAAAGCGGCGACATGCGCATTACGCCGCCTCCAAAGATCGATCTCTCGAACATTAACCGTGCGGCGGCTGAACGTACGCGCGCGATAAATCTTTTCATTGCGCCGCTTGCGCACGTTATCGGCAATTTCGAGTTGCCCGCGCCGGGGGGATGCGATTTGGGGAAGCGAAGTCTCGGAGCACATATCGATGCTCTCTCGAAGCTCGGTATCGAAATAAAAGGAAATGAGGAGGCGCACACCTACAGCGTGCATACAGGAACGCTCCAGAGCGCGGAGATTATCATGGTCGAGGCGTCCGATACGGGCACGGAAAACGTGCTCATGGCCGCTGCAAAAATTCCGGGGACGACGATCATCAAGTTTGCGAGTGCCAATTACATGGTGCAGGATCTCTGCGTATTTCTACAGAACTGTGGCGTGCAGATCGAGGGAATCGGGACCACGACGCTTGTTGTTCATGGTCTTTCAGATATCAACGCAGAAGTACACGGCCATCCGAGTGAAGATCCGATAGAATCGATGTTTTTTGTTTCGCTCGCGGCGACAACAGGTTCTAACATCACGATCGAGCGTTGCCCGATGGATTTTCTTGAGCTCGAACTCTTCACGCTCGAGCATATGAACTTGCGCTATTCGCGCTCTGAAAGCTACGCGTCGGAAAATGGCCATACGATGCTTCGCGATGTGACCATTCATCCATCCGAACTTATTGCGCCCGCCGAGAAGATCGCCCCGCGCCCGTATCCGGGCATCAACATCGACAACCTTCCATACTTCGTGCCAATAGCGACACAAGCGCGCGGTCGCACGCTCATTCACGACTGGGTCTACGAAGGCCGCGCGATCCATTACATGGAAATGAAAAAACTTGGAGCCGACATGCTGCTTGCCGACCCGCACCGCGTCTTTATCAACGGGCCGACGCCGCTCCACGCCGCCGACATCAAAGCTCCACAAGCGCTTCGCCCCGCAACACTTCTCCTCATCGGCATGCTTGCCGCCGAAGGCGAGTCGACACTCTACGATGTCTACCCAATAAACCGTGGCTACGAGAATCTCCACGAACGTCTCAAGTCTCTCGGCGCCTCTGTCGAAGCTATCGATTGAACCGAAAAAGAGGGGCCCGAAGGCCCCGAGGTCGGAAGGACTTACAGGTGACGCGGAGGGGCGGACGGTGACGATGTCCGCCTCAACAACATTTTTACGACCCGCCGCTCACGGCGGTTTTCCTCTCGTAATTGTTGCTTCTTCCCTCTTTGTTTCCTA
>CAYRQI010000006.1:4735-5393 GCA_964426425.1 uncultured Candidatus Saccharibacteria bacterium
GTGTTCAGCGTGTGCCGACCTTTGCATTTCGATATTCAAAGTAGATTTACGATGATTCTGTTTCATCGTCTGTCCTTTCGACAACCGCTCGCGGAAGTGCGAGCGTGTTTTGAAGCTAACAGAGAAGGGGAGTTTTTACAAGGTGTATTTCAATCGCGTTTGCGGAAATCCGGAATCAGTGGGAAAGTGAGCGAATGGGCAAGCCAACATTGCTCATATTTGCTTCTGGCACCAAAACTGGCGGGGGATCTGGATTCGAGAACCTTGTCGCAGCCTCACGAAAAGGAATACTCGACGCAGATATTGTTGGCGTCGTGTCCAACAACGAGCATGGGGGAGTGCGCGAGCGAGCCGACCATCTCGGTATTCCCTTCATCTACTTCGACCCCTCAAAACACACCGATATACCCAAGTATGTAGGTATGTTGTATCGGGATATTGTAGAGAAAGGCGGAGCGGAATGGGTCGCGCTTTCGGGATGGTTACGAAAGACAGAGGGTCTCGATCCGCGCAAGACATTCAATATTCATCCCGCGCTGCTCTCGCAGCTCGGTCATCGTTTTGGCGGGAAGGGGATGTATGGCAAACACATTCACAGAGCCGTGAAGGCCGCGCTTGACGCGGGAGAAATCTCCGAGTCGGGCTTCACTATGCATTT
>CAYRQI010000006.1:5403-14074 GCA_964426425.1 uncultured Candidatus Saccharibacteria bacterium
ATGAGGTGGATCGCGGGCCCGCATTTTTTGAGCATCATGTTCCCTTGAAAAAAGGCATGAGTGTCGATGAGATCGCAAAAGAAGTGAACAAGGCAGAACACGAGTGGCAGCCGAGAATCACAAACATGGTTGTCCACGGAGAAATCCGCTGGGATGGCAAAGATCAAAAAACGCTGGTAGTTCCTGCAGACTTAAAATAGAATAGCTAAACACGCCGAGGTGGCGAAATTGGCAAACGCACTGCGTTCAGATCGCAGCGATCGAAAGGTCTTGCGGGTTCAAATCCCGCCCTCGGCACTCGGCATTTAGTTCTGGGGCGCGCTAGTTCACCCCGTTAGATAAGTTATCTAACGGGGCAAGGGAGCCAGTCCTCGCAAGAGATTGGAGGTTCGAGTCCTCTCGCACCCACACCGCAAAAGCGCCGGTTTACTTCTGTCGGCGAATCATGAATTTCTCGATGTCGGCCATGGTGCCACCTACTTTCTTGCCGGGGTTGAAGATATTCAGCGGATCGAAGATACGCTTTGTCTCTGCAAAGAGCTCAAGCATCTTCGGAGAGAACATCAGATGCAGGAAGGGCGTGCGTATAATGCCGTCGCCGTGCTCTCCCGTTATCGAACCCTTGTATTTCGCGACGAGAGCGTACACCTCGGGCGTAAGGTCCATGATGGCTTTTCGATGCTCCGGATTGCCGAGATCCACGAGTGGAATGATGTGGAAATTCGCGTCGCCGATGTGTCCTGCGATCGTGTGCATGATGTCGTATTTCGCGACGAGAGCGTTTAACTCCGGCAGGAACCTCGGGTAATCGTCCGGATGTACGACGATGTCGTCGATAAAAGGCGCGGCATGGAGCCCGTGCACGTGCTTGCGCAAGAGCGCGAAACTCTCGCGCCGAATCTTCCAGTATTTTGTCTCCATCACTCCAAGCGCGATCTGTGTTGCGATGGGGAGATCGCTCACGGCATCCAACGCCTTCTCTGCTTTGTCTCTTGCCTCCTCCTCGCTATCTTCCGCAAACTCGGCGAGAAGCACGAGCTTCGGTACGCCGCGTGTTAGGGTCATCCGGACCTCCGGAAGAAAAGATAGAGCGAGCTTGATTGATTGCCACAGTCCTATGTGCTTTAGGAATTCGTAACCGTAGCGGGCGGCGAGCCTGAACGTGTGGTCGTCGTACGACTCAAACGATTCTGGCTTGTATGTCAGCACCCGCCGCACGACCTCCGGCAGCGTCGCAAGATCAGAGAGAAAAATCACGAGCATCGCGTGGTGCGGCTTTGGCTTCGCGAGCGAGAGGGTCGCCTTGGTAACGAGAGCCAGTGTTCCCTGTGAGCCGGCGATGAGCTTCGTGAGATCGAAGGTGCCGCGATCCGGATTGACGACATCCCAGAGCGCGTACCCCGCAGAATTCTTGGAAACGTTCGGTCTTGCTGCCGCGATCTCGACGCGATTCGCCGCGATGAGCTCGTCCATCTCCCGATATATCGTCCCCTCGAGACTCGACTCCTTCTTTTTTGCCGCGAGGTCATTCATCGAAAGAGGCCGGAGCGTCGCTCGCGAGCCGTCGGAGAGAACGACTTCCAATGCTTGTATATACCGATCCATCTTGCCGTATTGGAGCGTAAGCTCGCCGCCCGCGTTATTTGCGATCATGCCGCCTATAGCGCATAGCTCGCGTGAGGCAGGGTACGGGGGGAGCAGCATCCCCGTCTTTTCGAGCGTTATCTTCTCGAAATCGCGGTAGTACATGCCGGGCTCTGCGACGGCATACCCTCTCCCGGTTGGATCGTCGGGATCATAACCAACATCTACCATGCGGTTCATGTGTTTTGTGAACGAGACCACGATCGAGTCGGTGAGCGGCCCGCCTGACATGCAGGTTCCTGCCGCGCGCGCGGTTACAGAGATATGCTCTCCCTTGCGTCTTGCCTCGGCTGCGTATGCGACGATCGAGGAAACATCGTTCGCGTTTTTGGGATAGGCGACGAGCGACGGTTTTCGCTCGAAGATGCTGGTGTCGCGGCTGAATGTCTGCAATATTTCGGGATCGTCCGTAACGTCTCCTTCTATCTGCCGTGCAATGTCGTTACGCATGCTCATAGCACGATACTTATCCATATCTCACCGTGTATTGTTCTCACACCGTTACAGTATACTATTTTCGTGATTCAGCCGCGGAAGATATTCGTGCTTCTCGGACATCCTAGTTGCGCGGGATTCACGGCGGAGCTTGCCGATGCATATGAGAGTGCCGCACGTGCGGCCGGGCACGACGTGCGACGGCTCAACATAGGCGAGCTCACGTTCGATCCGGTCCTGCACAAAGGATACAGCGAGATACAACCGCTCGAGCCGGATCTTCTCGCCGTGCAAAAGTACATCAGATGGGCAGACCACGTCGTTATCCTGTACCCGAATTGGTGGACCAGCATGCCTGCCATTCTGAAGGGCATGTTTGATCGAATGTGGCTGCCGGGGTTCGCATTTTCGTTTGATAAAGAGACGCACGAGGTGACGGAGCTGCTTACGGGTAAGACGGCGCGTGTTATTGTCGTTGATGGCGCGCACAGCCCGTTTATGACGCGACTGAAGTACGGTGATTATACGAATGAGATCTCGCGCGGGATTCTCGGTTTTTCAGGCATGGACGTCCGCGTAACGACACTCGGCCCGTGTGAGCGAGCCGATGAGCATCAGCACGAAGAGTGGATAATTGAAGTGCAGAAAATGGGGCGGGAAGGGATATAATACGACCGTGACGTTCTACGAACTTCTCGTGATCGGACATGTTGTCGGCACTGTTCTTGGCGTCGGAGCTGCTACATTTGCAGAGATACACTATACGCGATTCAATCGGGACGATATCATCACCGACGACGAGGCGCAAACACTGAAAGTAACGTACACGGTGATGCGCGTCGGGCTGTTTCTGCTCGTCGTCACCGGGTTTGCGTTTCTCTTGAGCTTTCGATTCTCGGAGCAGGTCGGCATACTGCACGGCACGACCTTTTGGACCAAGATGGTCATCGTAGGGATTCTTGTCGCAAACGCGCTTCTCTTGCAGGCGCGCATGATTCCGTTTGCAATCGGGACAGCAATTTCACTCACTTCATGGTATGCGGCGCTCGTGATCGGCGTCGTCGGTAGAATAGACGCATCCTTTGTGGAACTCTTTACCTATTACATAGCGGCGATCATCATCGTATACTTCGCGCTTCGTGGCATCCGCCGATGGTTGCATCAGCCGCAAAGAATATGACAACTGTCCTTGCGGCCACACTCGCTATCCACGTTATCAGCGGCGTTGTCGCTATCGGCATTCACAATGTGGTCTTGATGCACCTCCTTAAGAGAGTGCCGAACTACGTATTTGTCGCGCGCATGGCATGGGCAGCCGTGTGGCTATTTATGCTGTCGTGGGCGACATCGGCATACTATTACGTCACGTACTACGGCTCGGCCGTGAAGCCTCGAATTCTTGCGGGTAATACGCCCTTCGCGCATACGCTATTTATGGAGGCGAAGGAACACATATTTCTCCTCCTGCCATTCATGGCGGTGTCAATCGCGCTCTGCGTCACGTATTTGCGCAGCTACGATGACGATGCGCTCCGGAAGAGCACGGCGATATTAACGCTTACAGCTCTTGGCTATGGGATCGCGATAACCGCCGCAGGTATGTTTATTTCCGGCTCCATATGACACACGAAACGCTCGCACGCTGGGTACGTTCAACGGCACTCGCAACGGTCGCGACCGCAGTCATGCTCTCAATTGTCGTTGTCGCGGCGGAAGAAGTGCCGGCGCTCAAGGAGTGGCTGAAACAGACCTTTTACCATCACTGGCTCGGCAAAGGCGCGCTGTCCATCGCCTTGTTTACCGTCGTCAGTCTCGTGTTCCGTTCAAAAAGCGATACCTCGCGACTTTCCACGGTAGTAGCAGTTGAGACGGTAGCCGTTGTTCTCGCTGCCATCGTTATCGTTGGGTTCTTCTTGCTTCACACGTTGAAGATTGTGTAGCTGTCATTCGAGCGATTGCTTCAGAAAAATCGTGTCGTACAATGCGACCCTCATGGTTGTACGTCCTGTAAAAACACGCATTTTCAGAGAGGGAGAGGACCTCGTAGCATTTATTCGCAGACATATTCCGAAGCTGAAGGATGGTTCGGTTCTCGCGGTGGCGTCGAAGATCGCTGCGTGAACGCGGGGATAGACGAGTCAAACGCAGGAAATAAGATGATTCTTTTGCCGCGAAATTCATTCGCTGTTGCGCAGAAACTGCATTCTAGTCTTTTGCAAAATTACAAGATAAGAATGTTAGGAGTTATCATTACTGACAGCCGCATCTCTCCGATGCGCGTCGGTGTCACTGGGTTCGCGCTCGGCTACACAGGGTTTCGCGGCGTGAGAGACTATCGCGGCAAGAAAGACCTCTTTGGCAGGAAACTGAAAGTCACTATGACTGACGTGGCGGATTCGTTGGCGACGGCCGCGACACTCGTGATGGGCGAAGGCGCGGAGCGGCAACCGCTTGCTATCATCGAAGATGCACCGGTGGAATTTGTTGAGAAGGTGGATCGCAAAGAGGCGCAGATCTCTGCACAAGACAATATGTATGCGCCGCTTTTCAGGCACGTCGCAAGAAGTAAAAAACAGCGCCGAAAATGAGAATGAGTCCCGCGATCCAAACCCACGATACATTGTCGCTCGCAGCTTCTGTCGCGGCGGCTGTCTGGATGTTTGAATCGCTTGTAGTCGCTTCGGTTGTCGCGCTTTGTACTATCTCGTTTGTCGCGACAAGAGCGAGTTCCGGCGCTGCTACCGACGCGCGAGCCACGGTGACGGGCTGTTTCGGCAGCAGTGCCGACTCCGGAGGGGATGATGTCGGTGCGACAAGAGGCAGCGGCTCGATTGGCGCAGGTCGCGTGAAATCCTGCAGGATGTAGTTCCACGACTTGCCAAACGCGGCGGGTATCGCGTAGGCAGTTGCCCATACGCGTGTGTCGGCGCTCATAGTTGTCGGTTCGACGCCCCCATCATTCTGCTGAAAGACACCGAGGTGTTCGAGTGGCGTCAGGCCGCTTTTTTTCCAGTCGTCTGGCGTTTGTCCGAGAGAGGCAATTGCCTGCAAGGCCCAGCTTAAAGAGAAGCTGTTTGAGCTGAAGATGCCCGATTCGTTCTGATTGCGTCGCAAAAATTCTTCAGCTTTTTTGATCGCATGCATCGATCTATCATCGTTGAATGGTGCGAGCGCCTGTATCGCGGCAGCAGTGAGATCGACACTTTCTTCCCATGAGCCATTTATTTTTTGTTTCGAGAGAATGAAAGTGCGGACTTCCTGTATCATTTCATCAGTTGTCGCGTAGCCGGCGTGCATGAGGGGGAAAAGTGCGAAGATATCGTCATTCACAAGCGTCGGATCACCCATTTGTGTTCCGTCAAATGCCGACGTGATTGATTCGATATAGTCGACGGGAGCTTCAGAATACGGATTAATCCCAAAAGCTTCGAGCGCCATCGCATGTCTTTCAAAGTCGGTGACGCTCGAAAGCTCCGGCTTTGCAGAAAGCAGATGAAAGCGCAGTTTCTCGCGAGCCAGCGGACACGCGTCGTTACATACTTCATCAGTTGCCACTCCGAAGGCGATCGCGGCCCAATCAGTGAGCATAGGCGAGCCGAATGAGCCGTCCGAGGCCTGTTTTGAAACAAGAAAGTCAAACGCCGATTCAACGTTGAAGTGACGCGCTTCGAGAAATTCTCCGCTGCCGCTTGATCCCGAAATGACAGGCGAACTTTGCGAGGCGATGAGGGACCCGATAGAAAATTCGATCGGCGAGCCGATATCAGTGTTCGTACTCCAGTCGGTGAGTTGGAATTTGAGGATATCACCTTGAGCTACCACAAGATCGGCAAGGCCAACTGATGCTGGAATGCCGTTGTGATACAGCGCCCAATACTCGGTTCCGCCCGGAGCGATACCGTTTAAGCTCTGAAGAAAAAGTCCGAAGGAGAAATTTTTGAGTTCATATGCGCTTATGATGCTTTGCGTCCTTGCCGCCTCGAGCGCGCAGACGCCGAGGTACTGACCGGCAAAGGAGTGCGGCGTCCCATCTGTATCAACGACAGAGCACTCCAAAGGCACATCGACAGATGGCAGTGCGGCAAATACCGGCGTCGCCGCGAGTAAGACACATCCGATCGTTGCACTAATAACCTTTCTCATATCTCCATTCGATTACGTCGCCCGCTGATAATAATGTCTGCGATACTCCTGTTGGTGAGACCGTGCCGTTGACGTACAAAATCCAGTAGTATCCATCTGTGCTTCGCGTTCCGTTAATCTCTTCGACGAAGAAGCCGAGCCCTGGGAATTCTCGTCCAGAGAACGAAAGCGCCCCCGCCGCTTTCTGCGCGTTCATTGCATCAAGAACCGTCCCGCTTGATTCCGCAGTAAACGTTATCGGCGCAGCTTCACTTTGCCCGGATTGGTATGTTTGAACGAACCACTGCTGAGTCCAAAAAGCGCCCCCCGAGAGGACGACTACGGCGATTACAAGAGCTATGTTTTTTTTCATAACAAAAGTCTCCGCCCGAGCGGAGATCTTTCCTTCACGCGCCGTATGCGGCGGCCTCCTGCTCGGGACTACCAGTTGATCGAAGACCGGACTTATCCCCGAGGGGCTTTACCGTTGCGGCACAGTGGAGGAATCAAACCTCACTTCCACGATCAACCGTGGACGCGCATTATATTCACACGCGCATAGAACGCAACAAGGATAACGTTCCAGAAAACGGAATCGATTAAAAGTAAAGTGTTATATTTTGAAAATGATCGGGATTTTTGATTCGGGTTCCGGCGGGCTGACAGTCTTGCGCGCTCTGAGAGACAGGCTCAAGTCGCCCGATGTGCTGTATTTTGGCGACATCAGGAACGCGCCGTATGGGTCGAAGTCGCATGACGAACTCTCCAAACTTACTATAGAAGCGATCTCTTTTCTCCGAGGACGCGGAGCGCGGAGCATCATTTCCGCGTGCAACAGTGTTTCGGCGGCACTTGCCATATCGCTTTTTGACGCGCTGGATATCGTGCCCGCTCGTTTGATTGAAATGGTGGGACCCACGGTAGCAGCATTCAGGAACTCAAAGCAGCGTATCTTGCTTACCGCCACACCGGCGACCGTGAAGAGCGGCCTCTATCGGCACGGATTCAAGATGATCGGGAAGGACATCACCGAAATCGCCATACCGGATCTCGCGGGCGCAATCGAATTTGGCGAGGATGAAGAAGTCATAGAGAAAAAAATCAATGAAGCGTTTGCCGGCGTGCATCTACATGATTTTGATGTGCTGATTCTTGCGTGCACGCACTATCCGCTGGTCCTGCCTATCTTTCAGCGGGCCTTAGGCGCTTCGCTCCCAATTCTGGATCCAGCGCAGATCGTTGCCGAAAGAGCAGAGCGGGAGCTCTGGCCGCTTGAAGCAGGCGATGGGAAGACGCATTTCGTCATCTCGAAAGATTCCGGACACTTTCGGGATCTGGTGGGGAAAATCTTTCCCACAGACGATTATACGATCGAAGTGTTTGGTGCTTAGAAGAGCGCATGGTTCTCTTTCCATTCGTCGAGTAACGCAATGCGCCGCGTCGCCTCGGTTTTGAGGCGTTTCTTTAGCTTTGTATGCTTCGGGTCGCGCACCCACTCGTCCCCGTTCCAATACTCGAGATTTGGAAGATTGGTCTTGTAGTTGGCGCCCATTGAGTTGCCGTAGACGGTGCCGCAGTAGTAGTACGTAGCGCCGCGCGCCTTTGCCGCTCGACCGATATCGATGAGTACGTACATGCCGAACGATGATTTATCGAGTTCTGGCCCCCACGCATGGAACCAATCGTGCGTCATCGCATCCGTTGTTACCTCGAGCGTGTATCCGCCGATCTTCCCCGAAGCATCGCGGTACACGCCGACGTGCGAGATAATGCCGAAATCAAGGATCGATAAAAACCTCTTTTCCGGCATGACATGCGCCCCGTGCGCGCGGGCGAAGTAGTCGAGCCAAAAACGTTTGAACGCTGGGTTGACAGGGAACTGCGCGAAAGGAATCGCTTCGCGCGTGTAGATACCGTCGAATTTTTTCGCGACGCGTCGGCATTCGCTGTTGAGCTCCCAATCGGGCAGCCGGATGCGGCCACTGCGCGCCATGTAGAACATTCCTTTTGCTTCTGGCGATCCGGAATAGGGGAGATAGCCGCGGGCGTAGATTTCTTCGAGTTCGCGCTCCCCGTCATTTTTCTCGAGCTCAGCATAGTTGCAATAGCCGAAGGTGTAGGTCTTCGCGTACTCATGGCCGAGCTCGCTCGAGAAAAATCGCATAATAGAGCTTAGAAACTGTCCAGAAGTTCCTGATGTGTCTTAGGGATGCCTTTGCCTATGCGAGCTTTTGCATAACCTGCAAATTCAATATTTTTTTTCTTGAGCCATTGCATCAATGTATCGAGATCTTCGATCTCTGGCACGCCAAGACCGTTCTGCATCCCCGTGATCGACTTCAAGTCGACGTTATTCTTCTTGCTCCATTCCAGAAGCCTATCGAGCTTCTCGATCTCTGGCACGCCAAGACCGTTCTGCATCCCCGTGATCGACTTCAAGTCGACGTTATTCTTCTTGCTCCATTCCAGA
>CAYRQI010000006.1:14174-22762 GCA_964426425.1 uncultured Candidatus Saccharibacteria bacterium
GCTTCTCGATCTCTGGCACGCCGAGACCAGCCTGCATCCCCGTGATCGACTTCAAGTCGACGTTATTCTTCTTGCTCCATTCCAGAAGCCTATCGAGCTTCTCGATCTCTGGCACGCCGAGACCAGCCTGCATCCCCGTGATCGACTTCAACGAAACATTGTTTTTTCTACATAGTTTTATTATTGCTATTACCTTATTCTTGAAGTCTCCAAGGGAACCTTCAGTGAGACGCCGCGCGTTTTTGTATTGGCTTCCATACATTGCCGTCACCGGAGCAGTGTCTTGCTTTTTGGTGGCGAGGGATGCGGCACGGTTTAGAAGTATGAATATTCTGTTGTTTATGTCAGCGATTTCCGCCTTCTCGCGTCTCCGATACTCCTTGTCGAGGAATTTCAAGAGTGTCGTCTTGATGAGCAAATCTGGAATTTCGTCTGTTCCCTTTCCCGAGATGCGTCCCAAGAGAGTCTTCCTTCTTTCTATGTTGCGAACAAGCGTTTTCGCTTGCTGTGGTACGCTCCGTTTTTCTGGCTTCTGATGTTCTAGTGACCGTATCATACCTCTACACTGTATCTCTGCGGTATTAATAATCCAACTCTACAAGCGTGTGCTATGCAAAGGCATTATCGAGCCATTTCGGGATCTCGACAATGAGGCCGTCCATACCGCCCGAAGACGAAAGGAGTACGACGTCATTCGCTTTCACTTCGGAACGGAGGAGCTGCATTGCTTCCGGCGCGCTCGCGGCTGGCTCGACGCGGATGCTGGCTGCGGAAAGTCGCTCAACTATTTCCTTCTGTGTGCTTTGCTCATGTGTCGAGGCTCCCTGTTCCGCGGGTTTGTAGAGGATAACGAGTCCTGCTCCTTCAAATGCCGTGTCATACCAGTGCAGCATCGCGCGGTTTCGCCAGCTGAATGTGTGCGGCTCGAAGACCACGACTAGTCGCTTTGAGGGGTATTTCGTAGCAAGAGCGCTGATCGCGGCGCGCAATTTTTCGCGCGAGGAGCCGAAGCCCTCGTATGCGGGGACAGAAGAACGGAATGTTTTCTTATCGAGGCGCCGCGCGAGCCCTTTGAACTGTTTGAGCGCCGTCGCTAGTTGCTCTGGTGTAATCAGTTTTTTTTCTAGCAGCATCGCCGAAGCGCCGATGATGTTCTGGATATTGTGTACGCCGATGAGCGTGGTAGAGAGACTCGCGATTCGTTCCGATCCGTGCATGAGGTCGAACGTCGCCGCATCTCCGTGCTCGATGTTTCTCGGATGCCATGCTGCCATAGACGTCATGCCATACGAGATGGCGCGAGCTTTCGTGCTTCCCGCAAGTGACGCGGCGTGCGGCTCGTCACCGCAAAAGAGAAGGATGCCGCTTTCGGGGATTTCGGATATTAACGCTCGGAAGGGTCTTAGAAAATCTTTCTGTGTTTTGTAGATGTTCGCGTGGTCGTGACTTGCGGCTGTGAGGAGCGCGTCGTGGACGTGGTAGTGCGCAAATTTTGGGCGCGGATCGTCGTGTGATGTCGGATACTCGTCACCTTCGAGGATAAAGACCGGGTGTGTGCCGAGGTGTGCCGGCTCTAATCCCAAGGGAGAGGCGCCGATGAACCATCCCGCGTCCACTCCCGAGCGGAAAAGACACCATGCGATGAGCGAAGTGATGGTCGATTTGCCGTAGGAGCCGATGACAACAATTGGCACACGGTGTTTGATGATGTCTCCTAAAACTTCCGGAAAGGAGACGATGCGGATACCGGAGGCGTAAGCCGCCCTCACTTCCATGTTGTTTTCACGCGTCAGCTTCGCATTCTTGCCAATCACGATGAGGTCGGCATGCTTGGGCACATTGGAGGATTTGTAGGTGGTATTGAACGGTATACCGTGGCGTCGCAATTGTGTCGTTGCCGGTGGATATGCCTCTTCGTCAGAGCCGCTGACCTCCCATCCTTGTTCCTTCAGGAGAATCGCGGTCGCGCTCATTCCCATGCCTGCGATGCCGATGAAATGAGCCCTTTTTTTCATCATTAAGAGACTATACCCCGTGAGGTAGCTCGCGTCATCTTTTGCGAGACTTTGTGGTAGAGTTCGCACCATGAGGATCGGCTTAATCGGTTATGGATACTGGGGTCCTAATATTTTGCGCAATATCGTGGCTCATACGGATGCAGAAGTGTCAATTGTGGCGGATCAAAAGCTTGAGCGCCTCGCAGCGCTCAAGAAAATGTATCCTATGATCCGCACGGCTACTGATGCGAATGAGGTTAATGAAGGGAACGATGTCGATGCAGTAATTATCGCAACGCCAGTGCATACGCACTACCCGCTTGCGCGCGCAGCGCTCATGGCAGGCAAGCACGTGCTCGTCGAAAAACCACTCGCGGATTCTCTGAAGGATGCGGAAGAGCTTGTCGCGATTGCGAAGAAAAAGAAACTCGTGCTGATGGTCGACCATACCTACATCTACACCGGCGCTGTCGAGGCAATAAAGAAAATCGTTGATTCGGGAGAACTAGGGACGTTGCAGAGTTTCAGTTCAACACGGTTCAACCTCGGTCTGTTTCAGGGCGACGTGAATGTGCTGTGGGATCTCGCGCCTCATGATCTCTCGATCCTGCTCTATCTAACAGAGCGCATGCCGGCTCTCGTCAACGCGGTCGGTGTCTCGCATACGGAGAATGGCATCGAGAATATCGCGTACTTGATGATGCGTTATGACGACGGATTGATCGCACATGTCGGCGCATCGTGGGTCTCTCCGGTGAAGATCAGACAGATACTTATAGCGGGAGATAAAAAAATGATCGTATTCGACGATACCGAATCGATCGAAAAGGTAAAGGTATACGAATCCGGCTACACGGTGCGTACCGATGCAGATAAGCGGCGGCTCTATATGGATTATCGGAGCGGCGACATTCACATACCCAATGTCGGCAACAAGGAGGCCTTACAGGGCGTTGTCGAGGATTTCATTCATGCGGTATCGAAGGGCGGCAAGCCGCGCTCGCACGCGCAGTTTGGCTTAAACGTGGTGCGGGTGCTCGACGCGGCGGAGCGTTCCTTGAGACAGGGTGGAGCAGAGGTGCGGCTCTGAAAGTATGGAACAGGTGCCTTTTTTTGATCTCAAGCGGCAGCATGCGGCTTTGCGCGATGAGATCGCGCCTGCGATCGAAGCAGTGATGCAAAAAACAGCATTTTCCGGAGGCGAGTTTACCGACAAATTTGAAAAAGAGTTTGCTGAATACTGCGGGGTGAAGTACGCGCGTGGCGTGGGTAGCGGCACAAGCGCGCTTCACCTTGCACTCCTTGCACTCTGCGTAGGTCCGGGAGACGAGGTCATCGTGCCGTCGCACACGTTTATTGCGAGTGCATGGGGTATATCGTATGTCGGCGCCAATCCTGTTTTTGTGGACTGCCTCCCTGACACGTGGGAAATTGATCCGGCGGCGGTCGAGAAGGCGATCACCGATAAGACACGCGCCATCGTCGCGGTTCATTTGTACGGTGTGCCGTGCGACATGGGTGCTCTGCGAAAAATCGCCAAAAAGCACGGCCTATTTCTTGTCGAAGATTGTGCGCAGGCGCATGGAGCGCTCTACAGAGGGAGCATGGTGGGCGGTATCGGTGACGTCGGAGCTTACAGTTTTTATCCGAGCAAGAACCTCGGTGCCTACGGTGAAGGGGGCGCGATCGTCACGAACGACGCGGATGTTGCCGAGCGAGTACGGATGCTCCGCTCGCACGGGGAGAAAGAGAAATATGCGCATGAGATGATCGGGTACAACGAGCGCATGGACGGTATTCAGGCCGCTATACTTTCTGTCAAACTGAAGTATCTCGATCGTTGGAACGCGCGCAAAACCGATATTGTGAAAAAGTACGTCGAGGGCATCAAAAATCCATCCATCACGCTGCAGGTTGTCCCAACGGATGTGACTCCCGCATACCATTTGTTCGTCATAACGACCGAAAACCGAAAGGCATGTATCGAGCACATGAAATCGCGAGGCATCGATACTTCGATGCACTATCCAACTCCATGCCACCTCCAAAAAGCATATACCTCGCTCGGATATACGCGTGGCGATTTTCCGCACACGGAATATGTAGCCGACCATTGCATATCATTGCCGCTTTTTGGAGAGATGACGGATGGAGAGGTTGAGAGGGTCATAGAAGCAGTCAATGCATATGCTTAAACAAAGCTGGTCCATCGTCGTGTTCTGCTACAATGAGGCCGGCTCGGTGGAGGAGGTCTTGGATCGTATTGTCCGCTTGTTCGACGAGCATCGAGAGAATTTGTATGAAGTGCTGGTGGTCGATGATGGTTCCACAGATGGATCGTACGAGAACATTCTTGCGCGCGCACGCGCGCGACCAGACGTGATACGGGTAATCAGGCACCAAAAGAACCTCGGCATCGGCCCGACGCTCATCGACGGGTATCGTGCCGCAAAGAATGAGAATCTGACGGCAATTCCTGCTGATGGTCAGTTCGACACGCGGGAACTCTTGCCGTATCTGAATATTGAAGAAGGCACATTCGTCTCGTTCTATCGCCTCGAAAACGTGCAATACACGACATTCCGAAGCGCGCTTTCTGCTGCGAACAAGTGGGTGAATCGATACTTCAACGGGATCGAATTGAAGGACGTGAACTGGGTGAAAATATATAAGCGAAAGGCCGTCATGGCATTTCCGTGGCGGCTCAAAAGCTCGCTGATCGAAAGCGAGATATGCGCAAAGCTTTTGCTTTGCGGAGCGCGTGCGATCGAGGTATTGTCGTACTACCACCCACGGCAGTCGGGGAAGAGCAAGGGCGCTTCTCCCGCGACCGTGCTACGGGCACTGCGAGAGGTGCCGAAACTTATCTTTGCAGTACAAAGGTTTCGAGCAAGTCTTCGCGGGGCGACAAAGGCATGAGAACGATCACAGAACAGTCCGAGCGGAAGAACCTGCGCAATGTGTGTGTAGGCGAGAACGTGCGCATTTTCGATTTCGTGAATGCCTACGAGTGCGAGATAGGGGATAACACAAAGATCGGCGCTTTCGTTGAGATCCAACGCGGCGCCACAATTGGCAAGAATTGCAAAATTTCTTCGCACACGTTTATTTGCGAGGGGGTAACCATCGAAGATGGTGTCTTTGTGGGGCATGGGGTAATGTTCACGAACGACAAGCACCCGCGAGCCGTGAACGATGACGGCTCGCCGCGCGGAGAAGGAGACTGGGAACTCATTTCGACGCGGGTGAAAAAATGCGCCTCCATTGGATCGAACGCGACGATCCTGCCGGGGATCACGGTCGGCGAGCACTCGCGTATCGGCGCCGGGGCAGTGGTGACGAAAGACGTGCCCGACGGAGTAACAGTTATCGGCAACCCCGCACGCATTCTTACGTGATGCTCGTTTCGGTTTTCAGCGCTGACCTTCTTTCCCTGAATACCAGCAACGCGTATCCCGTGAAATTCCCGAGCACGGAAACAGGAATGGTTATAAAAACCGCAATATTTGCCCAGAGCAAAGGATCAATTCCCCCGGGCGCTCCGATGCCGTTGACGAGGAATGAAATGATGCCGACGTTTACGAGCGCCGTCGTCGTCGAAACGATAAAAAATTTGACATACTCTGGGCGCCCTGCACCCGCGCTCTTGAAGACGAGGAATTTATTCCAGAAAAAAGAATGCGTGACGACGATCGCGAATGTGATGGCGGAGAAGATCGTGATCTCGATGCCTCGCGTAACGCCGGAGATCCAGAGAAAGAAATTAAAGATAACGAAACTCAAAAGCATGTTGAGCATCCCTACGAGTCCGTAGCGCGTGAATTTCCATCCAAGGACTCGTCTTGCCAGTGCGAGCATATCGTTCGATTGTACTCACTCTATTGCGGAGCACAAAGGAGAGGAGTAGTGTGCGGGGAATGGCGGGCAAACTTTCAATTGTCGCGACACCGATAGGAAATCTTGGTGATCTGACGTTCCGCGCGCTCTGGAACCTGAAGGAGTGCGACGTGATCTACGCGGAAGATACGCGCGTAACGCTGAAACTCCTCAATCATTACGGACTTCGGAAGCCCGTATTTCGACTCGACGCGGCGACGGAAATGAGAAAAGCTCCCGAGATCGTCGAGCGACTTTCGAAAGGCTGGCATGTCGTGTATGTGACAGACGCTGGCACGCCCGGTGTTTCGGATCCCGGGTCGCATCTGGTGCGGCATATTCGCACGAATATGCCGATGGCGAAGATCGAGACGGTGCCCGGTCCATCCGCTCTTGTTGCTGCACTTTCTGTCGCTGGGGTGAACGTGGATCAGTTCGCCTTTCTCGGGTTTCTTCCGCACAAAAAGGGCAGACAAACTATGCTCAAGAAAATCGCAGCGAGCGACATGCCGGTTGTCCTCTATGAATCTCCACACCGCATTCTCAAACTGCTGCAAGAGCTTGAAAAAGCAATGCCGAAGCGCGCTATCACCATCGCTCGGGAGCTGACGAAGGTCCACGAAGAAATTCTCTCGGGAACCGCCCGTGAGTTACTTCAGACGATAAAGGCGCAACACAAAGACCGCGGCGAATTCGTCGTTATAATCCAGCCACTAGCCAATAGCGACTAGCCAATAGGGGAATTTGGTTTGATTTATTCCTTAAACCCTATACCCTAGTGGCTAAAGACTATTCGTATGACACTCGATGCGCTCATCATGCTTGCCGGCGCGTTTGTCACCGTTCTGCCGTTTTTGGGATTACCGAACAGTTGGGATACCGTACTTTTGTTTCTGGCGGGAGTCGCCATTATCGGCCTTGGCATCGTGGTGCGCCGGCGCTTCCCTCCCGGCAATGCAAGTGTCGGTTCGACGCCGAAAGGTGGTGGGACTCAAGCATTCGTAGAAAATATGCCCCGAGAGGGTACGCATGATCCGCTCTAGTTTCGGCATAGTCCTCTCGGCTGTGTTCGTTGTCGTCGGCGTTGCAGGCGCCGCTGCGCTTGCCTCCGCGCCAAGCGTTTCTTTTATCCGTCCTCTGGCTACTTCGACTCCACCCACTTTGGAGAGAGGGCCGAGCGTGGTGCATCTCCCGACCCCAGAGCCAATGTACGCGATCTATATGACGCAATGCGCAGTCGGCACGCCCTCTCTTCGCGATTCGCTCGTCGAATTCATCGATTCGACGAAGCTCAATGCCATCGTGATAGATATCAAAGACTACACGGGGAAGATCGCGTTTCCCACAGAAAACGTCGCACTTGCTTCCTCGGTGTCCGAAAAGTGCAGAGCAAATGACATGAGGGAGTTTATCGAGAAGCTCCACGAGAAAGGGATTTATGTCATCGGGCGCATTACCGTTTTTCAGGATCCCTTTTATGCGAGGAGTCATCCCGAACAATCGGTACAGAGTAAGAGTCGTCCCGGCGAGCCGTGGAAGGATTTCAAAGGACTCTCGTTCGTCGCGGTGAACAGCGTGCCCTTCTGGGAATACATTGTTGAGCTCTCGAAAGAGTCACATGCACTCGGTTTCGACGAACTGAACTACGACTACGTACGCTGGCCTTCCGATGGTCCCATGTCCGACATTGTGTATCCGACGAATGAGCATGCCGCAGACCTTGAGCGGTTCTTCCACTATCTTCAAACGCACGTAAAACCGCTCGGTGTTGCCATGTCTGTCGATCTTTTTGGCATGACGACAACGAACATTGACGATCTCAATATCGGTCAACAACTCGAGCGCGCCTTTGCCTACTTCGACTACATTGCTCCGATGGTTTATCCTTCGCACTATCCGAAAAGTTTCCTTGGTCTCGGGAATCCAAACAGCGACCCCTATAGAGTCGTGAATTACTCACTGAGCGAAGCGGTCCGCCGGGCGCTTGCGACGACGACGCCCATCGGCTCGTTTGCCTATACGCGCATCGGTACTTCTACGCCGGCCATCTATGAAAAGCCGGCTTATGATCCAAGAAAACTGCGCCCGTGGCTTCAGGATTTTGATTACGGAAAGGATTACTTACCGCAAGACATTCTCGACCAGACGCGCGCTACCCACGACGCAGGGCTCACTTCATGGTTTTTCTGGGATCCTGCTAATCGCTACACGAATCTCCGATCAGTGCTTCAATCCGAGTGATATAGCGATATACTAGGGGCATGAGCCTGGATCAACACGATGATGAACGCCGCATCACGTATTTCGCGGCGACGCATACGCGCGGGAAGCGCGAGATGTTTGGCATACGCGCCGCCGATCGCGGCAAGCACATCTACATCATCGGAAAAACAGGCATGGGCAAATCGACCATGCTCGAGAACATGGCGATACAGGACATCCAGAATGGCGAGGGTGTCGCCTTCATCGATCCGCACGGCTCGGCGGCCGAGCGCTTGCTCGATTTCGTGCCGCACGAGCGAATCAAAGACGTGCTCTACTTCGCGCCGTTCGACACCGATTACCCGATGGGCTTCAACGTCATGGAAGATGTCGGCTACGACAAGCGGCATCTTGTGGTTTCGGGGCTCATCGGCGCCTTCAAGCGTATTTGGGTCGACATGTGGAGCGCGCGCATGGAATATATCTTGCAAAACACACTGCTCGCGCTTCTCG
>CAYRQI010000006.1:22772-24875 GCA_964426425.1 uncultured Candidatus Saccharibacteria bacterium
TCGTATGCTCACGAATAAAATCTTTCGCGCTGCCGTCATTCAGAAAATTACCGACCCTATCGTTCACGCGTTTTGGACGGAAGAATTCGCGACGTATACCGATACCTACACACGTGAAGCGACACCAGCCATCCAGAACAAGGTCGGGCAGTTCACCAGCAACCCGCTGATCCGCAACATCGTGGGGCAAGCGCGGTCCTCGTTCGATATACGCAAGATCATGGATGAAAAGAAGATTTTCATTGCTAATCTCTCGAAGGGGCGCATGGGTGAGATCAACGCTGCGCTCCTTGGGAGCATGCTTGTCGTGAAAGTCTACTTGGCAGCGATGTCGCGCGCCGATGAGCCAGCGATACGCATGCGGCAACTGCCTCGTTTCTATTTCTATATAGACGAGTTTCAGTCGATGATGAACGATGTGTTTGCCGATATCCTCTCGGAATCGCGCAAGTACAAACTCGCGCTCACTCTTGCAAACCAGTACATCGAGCAGATGGATGAGAAAGTACGTAACGCGGTGTTTGGCAACGTCGGGACACTTGTGTGTTTTCGCGTCGGGCCGTTTGACGCCGAAGTGCTGAAGACGGTCTTTGAGCCGACCTTTATGGCGCAGGATCTTGTGAATCTTGGCATCGGGCAGATCTATCTCACGCTCATGATCGACGGCGTTGGATCGGCGCCGTTTTCGGCAGAAACGCTGCCGCCGATAGAGCCTCCGCTCGTTTCCTATCGTGACGATGTCATTCGCTATTCACGCGTGCAGTATTCGCGTCCGCGCGCGGAGATCGAGGCGCTCGTTGCGAAGCGGCAAAAAGATTTTGCTCCGCCGCCGAAGGCATCTCGTGCAGATAGTGCACTCGCGAAGAAGCCGGAAAGTGAGCGCAGAAGAAGCAAAGAAAGAAGCGCGCTGCGCGCTGCCATTGCCGCGGCCGCATCTCCTGAAGAACAGCACACGTCCTCTGGTAGATCACCGGCAGATATTCTTCGCGAGCGGCTTGCACGGAAAACTCGGCTCATGGGCGTCGCTACCGCAGTCCCGGATACGAGCCGTATTCCCGAGGAGCGCAAAGATACAGAGCGCGAAACGCGATCGCAATTTGCTGCAGCAGCTGTCGCAGCAGGTTCTTCCTTAGATGAGAAGGAGGAAGCATCTGGTGAAGTTTCCCACGAAGAGCTTCTCAAGATTCTCAAGGGAGAGACTTAAGTCATGAGCGCTCGATACTTCGTACTTTTCGCCGCACTGTTCTTGCTTGCGCCATTCGTGTTTGCCGATCACAACATCAATATCAACACGGCGGACAAGGCGGCACTCGAGACACTCACAGGAATAGGTCCGGCGAAGGCACAGGCGATCATCGACTATCGCACAGAGAACGGGCCGTACGCCTCGATAGAGGACGTTCAGAACGTGAGCGGTATCGGTCCTGCAACGTACGAGAACATCAAGAACCACATCACGGTACAGGGAGGAGTCTCTACTTCTCCCGCGCCCGCGCCTTCTCCCTCGCCGAGTTCGAAGCCGTCTCCGCAATTCTCGACACCTCCTTCGTCCCCGTCGGTTTTTTCGGTAGAGGGAGGGGAGAGTCGCGTAGTCGTCACCGGCGCGGACGTACAGTTCATGGCGCGCGCGTACAGTGGCAAGACTCTCGTAGAGAATGCCGCGTTTGCATGGAATTTCGGTGATGGTTCAACGGGGCAGGGCGCTTTCGTCACACACCGCTTCGAATATCCCGGCAGGTATATGGTTGTGCTCGCCAGTTCGTACGATGGCGTTTCTGCCTCGGACCGCTTCACGGTAACAGCCGAGGCTGCGCAGCTCGCAGTGCGCGTTTTGCATGACGGCAGTGTCGAGATAGAAAATCGTGCATCGCACGACGCCGATCTCTCACGCTGGAGTATCCAGTCGTCCGGACAGCGGTTCACCTTTCCAGAGAATTCGCTTGTGCTCGCAGGACAGACAGTGCGAATTTCCCCGGGCACCATGCATTTTTACGCTTCCGATTCCACGGAGCTTGCGTATCCGAGCGGTACCTCGGCATTCAAAGCAGAAAAGAGTGAAGCAGCAGTTGCAGTATCTTCTGCCATTGCGCCACCTCCAGTTCA
>CAYRQI010000006.1:24885-26521 GCA_964426425.1 uncultured Candidatus Saccharibacteria bacterium
GAGTTTCCCCAAGGGGTAGCGCGTGTCGCGCCCAAGAAGATCGTTTCGAAGACGGTGCCAGATCGTGTGCCCGAGATTGACGAGAGCGACACAATCGAGGAGCGTGCGACCTCCTCGCAAGTTGCTGCGGCGGGGAACTCCACAGTAGATTCGTGGATGTGGTGGCTCGGCGCGGCCGGTATATCGTTTGGCGCTGCCGTTGCTATCGTTGCTGCTCGTCGATTCGGCAAAAAAGAATGGAATATCATTGAAGATACATCAGAATAAGTGTAGTGTTTGTTAGATGGCCGAAAAACAGACTGTTTTGGTAACAGGTGGAGCGGGACTTATTGGGTCGTCCCTCATTGAACTCTTACTTCCGAAGTACCGCGTCATTTCGCTCGACAACTACTTCATCGGGAAGAAGGAAAACCATATTGAAGGCGCGGAGTATGTTGAGGGCAATACAAAAGACATTGAATCACTCCTCGGGAAAGAAAAGCCCGTGACCATTTTCCATCTTGGCGAATACTCGCGCGTCGAGCAGAGCTTCGAGGATGTTGCCCTCGTGTGGGAGCTGAATGTTGAGGGGACATTCCGTGTTCTTGAGTACTGGCGGAAGCTTGGCTGCAAGTTAGTTTACGCAGGCTCTTCGACCAAGTTTGCTGATGGCGGCTTGGGTCGCGACCAGAGTCCATACGCTTGGATCAAGGCTTCCAACACCGAGCTTGTGCACAACTACGGGCACTGGTTCCATCTTCCCTATGCGGTCACCTATTTCTACAACAACTATGGTCCGCGTGAGCTTTCCGAAGGGCCGTACGCATCTGTCTTAGGAAGGTTCAAGCGGCAATACTGGGCAAACGAGCCCCTCACGGTCGTGGCACCCGGCACGCAAAAGCGTAACTTCACGCATGTGGAAGATACTGCTCGCGCGCTTCTCATGATCGGAGAAAAAGGCAAGGCCGCCGAATATGGCATCGGTTCGCAGGAATCCTATTCCATACTCGAGATTGCCAAGATGTTCAGTGACACTATCGTGATGCTTCCCGAGCGAAAAGGCAACCGCATGGAGTCGATTATTGACACGTCGCAGATCGAGAAGGAATTCGGCTGGAAGCCTCAGCACTCCGTGCGCGAATACATTGAGTCGCTCAAAAGACAGAAAGCATGAGACGCGTTCTTATTTTTTCGCTCGCCTATGTCCCGTATGTTGGCGGAGCGGAACTCGCAATAAGGGAGATTACAGACAGGATTGACCCGGATGAATATGAATTTGATTTGATCACGCTGCGTTTCGACGCAAAACTCCCGGCAATTGAGAGAATCGGGAATGTGACCGTGCATCGTGTAGGATTTACGGCGGAGAACGTGAAGGTGTCCGACAGAGCGTTCCCGTGGCAATGCAAGCTTGCAAAATTTTTGTTCCCTTTCACGGCATTTCTCAAGGCGCGTGCGCTTCACCGTGAAAAAAGGTTTGATCTGATCTGGGCAATGATGGCGAATCAAGCGGGTTTTGGGGCGTTGTTTTTCAAACTCACGCATCCAGACGTTCCCTACGTTTTGGAACTCCAAGATGGCACGACGCTCAAGGGCGTGCGCGCGAGGCGGCCAATCATGACGCTTTTTTGGCCTTTGTATAGTGCGATATATCGCA
>CAYRQI010000007.1:0-16207 GCA_964426425.1 uncultured Candidatus Saccharibacteria bacterium
GCCAGGCTGGCTTAAAGTCCTGAAGCCCCGCGTGCATGTCAAGGGCGCCGACCGCTCGATGCGCGAGATTATCGAGAGGAGAGCCGTCCGCTCCTATGGAGGCCGCGTCGTGCTCGCCCCGTATCATAAGGGTCGCTCCACGAGCGCCGTCATTCAAACCGTCACGCATTACCATTCCCTCTTGATGTAGTCACTTGTAGATCTCGTGTGTCCCAACATCGAGAAAGAGTGCTCCGTCTTTGACGAACTCGAACAGCACGCGATATTCGCGGTTGACGCTGAACGACCACAGGCCCTGGAGCGGGCCGCGCAGTTTGTGTGTACGGAGTGATGCAGTAAATGGATCCCTACGAAAAAGAGCATCCTTCTTGTCGACCGCATCTTGTATGCGTTTGGGCAAGGCACGGTATGCCCTGCGAAAATCGGACGAGTAGTACATGCGCCCGATTGCCATACTTCTGCGGCCTACCGGAACTTTCGTGGCGATGAGGCGCGAATTGCTTTTCCGCGACGGTACTCGGCACGGCCACGCTTAACCTTCATAAGGGCATCGTCTACCTCCTGCCGCCACTTCTGAAATGCCTCGAAATCATCACGCCGAATGACCACAAGGTCATCCCCGCCGCTCACTTTCTTGGGAATTGTCGCGATTAAAGAAACCATACCAAGCACTATACCACAAACATCCCTCTCCTCCTCGCCCACGCATCAAACGCCGTTCAACTACAAGCGTTATCGGCAACAATAAATGGGCTCCTTGAGTATTAAGCTAGTTTGATTAACAGCAAGGTCGCCGCAACTAAAGCCCTAGTGCCTATGGCCAATGCTCGCGATAAAAAAAGTCGTTCCCCGTTGTATTCTTTTTGTTTTTCGAGCAATTCTTCAACCTCCTGTAAGAAACTCCCGTAATTTTCCCGCATTTGCTTCCAACTCTGCCTCGTATATGTTTTGAATGATTGGTTTCGTTACCGCAGATTACCGAGCAAGGCACAAGAAGCGAAGTAATCCACGATACCACTTCGGATATCGAATTCGGAGGCAAAGCCGAGTCTTTGTTTGGCGAAGGTCATGTCACATTCGGTGTGGCTTTGGTAGCGTCCCTCGTAGGGATTATCGATATACTCGGGCGTGCGATTAAGCCCAAGTGTCCGGTTGAGAAGCTCGATGAGTTTGTTGAACGACGTCGCCTTCCCCGAGCCACAGTTCACAATGCAATTTTCTTTCGCCTCGAGCGCAAGAAGATTTGCGGTAACAACGTCTTTCACGTAGATGTAGTCGCGCTTCTGCTCGCCGTCTTTGAAAATGCGCGGATTACCCTTTTTCATTTGCTGCGCGAGCTGGTAGATCATGCTCGCGCGCTTGCCCTTGTGCGACTCCCCGGGTCCGTAGACGTTGCAGTAGCGAAGCCCGACGACTCTCACGTCGGGATGCGCGCGAGCGAATTCTGTCGCCTTCTCTTCCATTATCTTTTTCGACTCCGCGTACGGATTCAATGGCTGCAATTCCTGATCCTCTTTGTATGGTGTCGGGCCATTGCCATAGACGGCAGTCGAGGACGCGTACACAATTTTTCTGCATCCTGCTTCGGCCGCGCGATTGAAGATGAGAAGCGAGAAATCGACATTCGCCCGCATCATCTCCTCCCTATCGAGCAAGGTCGTGTCGTTATTGGCCGCTTCGTGGAAGAGGACATCGAGCTTCCCGAGCGCGCTCGCGCTTTTCTCGATCGCACCAGCTTCGATCAGCGTCGCGCCCGTTGGCAACGGCTGCTCGCCCTCTGTGCCAGTAACGAGCACCTCATACCCGAGCTTGAGTAATCGCTTTGCGATGTTTGAGCCAACGAATCCTGTGCCGCCTGTAACGAGCGCCCTCATACGATGTATGGTATCTCGTTGTCGATAGTGCCGAATTTTGCCTTTCCCTCCATGAGGGTCTTCGTCATTGCGACGACTTGCTCTGGAGAAATGGCGCGGAGCGATGGGTCTTCGGCAATCGGCGGATTTTTGTGGTTGTACGCCGTGATGCTTGGACTCGTGTGGAAGAAAGAGAAGAGGCACACCGCTTTCCCCAAGGGTCCGTAGAGGAAGGGTGTTTCTGGCCCAAAGATCACGAGTGTCGGAAGTCCCACCATCGCAGCAAAATGCGGATTGCCACTGTCGTTTGATATGAGCAGCTCCGCCATTCCAAAAAGCTCTGCAAGCTCTTGGAGCGTGCTCGTTTCGCCCGCCATGTTGAAGCACCGCTCTCTCACCGCGTCGCGAACGTATTCGCACACCACGCGATGCTCACCTGTACCCACGAGCACTACTGTGTGTTGCGGGTACGCAGCGAGAAGTTTCTTGATTACCTCCACATACAAGTCTTTCGGATAGTCGCGTATCGAGAGCGCTCTGCCCACCGTCGGCGCAATGGCAATAAAAGGTTCTCCCCTGTGCCCAAGCTTCCTGAGACGCTCGCGCATTTTCTCTTTGAGAGCGGCATCTGATTTGTACGAGGGCACGATGATTTCGCTGTTTTTAATCCTGCCGGCGTAGTTGTAGTAGTGTTCGCTCAAACCAATGGCAGACTTCGTGAGCGCGAGATGATTTTTCGCGATATGCATGTTCTGATTGAAATTGCAGCGAATGTCGTAGAAGTCGCCTCGATACATTCCTTCCATGGTGTAGCGATAGTACCCCGCGCGAAATTTCGCGCGGATAAGGAACGCGATGACGGCTGATATCCGCAAGAAGAGCTCATAATCGATGATGAGATCGAACTTCTTCCGCGAGAGTTTGCGTGTCTGCGCGAGGATCGAGAAAAAAAGCGTGTGTAGGTTTGTGTCGTCGATAACATGAACATTGCCTTCTGGAATGAGATCGATCATTTGCCACGAATCTTTTTTGCTCGCAAGGCAGAGAGAGTGTATTTCGGCATCGGGAATTTTCGCCTTGATGTGACGGAGCGAAGAGTACGCCATCACCGCTGCACCCATTTCCACGAGCTCGATCACGAGAATCTTCTTGATTTGGCTGTCTTTTGGCGCTGGGCGGAGTTGATGAAAAATTGTAAAGAAAAAGCACACAAGAGAGCCGACATAGCGCTCAATGAGCCGAACCGCGCCTGTATAATGCATGAATACGAATACTCTACGACCGTTTGCGCGCAACGGCAAAGAGATCTACATAGCGCTTCTCGCTCGGGAGCATCGCAATAAAGATAATGAGGGCGGGAACGCCGAAAAGAACTGCATCCTTTACCTTCGCAAGCAAGTGCACCGCGCGAACGATGAGTGGCCGCTTCTTTCCAGAATGAGGCGCCGTATCGCCGGCTACTTTGCGCGCTGCCTGCACGGCTCCAAAGGAGAAGCGCGAGCCATACCTGAACCGCAGCTTCATCACGATGGGCCACATACCTTCCGAGCTGCGCCGCATGTAGACGATGTCAAACCCGCGCGCTTCGAGAAATCTCCTCAAGGCCGTACGATCCCAGCACGTGAGATGCACGGGCGGGAGGTCTCCTTTCATAAGCCACATTGCGTGTTTGCGGTACGGCATGCTCATCGCGATGTGCCCACCCGGCTTCAGAAGCGAGAAGATGGCGGCAAGAAATTCGTTGTGATTATCAACATGCTCGAGGACATCGTAGAAGGTAATGAGGTCAAACTTTTTGTCGGGATACTTTTTTGCATAGGTCACGACGTCGATTGTTTCGAGATCAGCGATCCCCGTCTTTTGTTTGGCCGATTCGATAGCATCCGGATCAATGTCGATACCCGCGCACTCCCACCCTCTCTCTTTCGCGAGCTCCAAGAAATTCCCAATGCCGCAGCCAACGTCGAGCACCGAACCTCGATGATTCGCGAGAAGCGAAAGTGTCTTTTTATGATTTGCTGTTGCGCCCCACACAGGGTCGGCATTTCGCACGCTGTAGCGCTCGTGAGCGCTGTACCACTCTGCGCCGGGATTTTTGAGAGGCCACCAAAATTCAATAGCGCATGCAGCACACCCGTATTGCGTGTAGAGTTGGACGTCGACGTGAGTACGGCCAGTTGCTGTGATCAAAGATGAACCGCACAGAGGACAAACCGCCGGAGAAGCACTCATGATGTTTGAAAGATAGACTCGCGCATCATAGCACGTCTGCTTGGGCACAATCCCATTGGAGGTATCACTCTCTACCATGCGGCCGCATGGTAGAGAGTGATATCAGGTAAGCCAATGTTTCCGCGAAGGCACGGCGAACGATTTTGTGGTATACAGTTCCAGATGAAAGCTGCCGTGTTGGAGACCATCAATGCCCCCCTCGTGGTGGCAAATGTCGAGCTCGGAGAGCTCTCGCGAGGGCAGGTGCTCGTAAAGATCCTTGTGAGCGGCATTTGCGGCGCGCAGCTCCTTGAGATCGCGGGACACAAAGGTAATGCGAAGTTCGTTCCACATCTTCTTGGCCACGAAGGCTGCGGCATCGTGGAGAGAATCGGCGAGGGCGTTACGACCGTGAAGCCAGGCGACAAGGTCGTGATGCACTGGCGCAAGAGCGACGGCATCGAATCAGATTTTCCTTCCTACGTGTACAAAGGAAAGAAGATGTCGAGTGGCAAGGTGACGACCTTGAGCGAGTATTCGATCGTCTCCGAGAATCGCCTTACGCCAGTGCCAAAAGATACGCCAAATGATTTTTGTGCGCTGCTCGGATGCGGTCTCTCTACAGCGCTTGGCACCATTGAGAACGAGGCGAGACTGCAAAAGGGAGAGAGCATCATGGTTGTCGGCGTGGGAGGTCTGGGCGCAAGCCTTATCAAAGCGGCTTCACTTGCGGAAGCGGGCAGCATTATTGCGGTCGATATCCACGACAAGGAGAAAATGGCCTCCTCTCTCGGCGCAACACTCTTCATCAACAGTGCGAAGCAAAAAGTCAAAGAAGCGCTCGAATATGCGGGGATTAAAGAGGTGAATGTTATCGTCGAGACCTCGGGCAATGTGGGCAGTATCCGCGACACCCTTCCCCTTCTTGCGGGCAGTGGACGCTACATCTTAGTGGGCCAGCCGAAGCCCGGGGAAAGCGTGGAGATAACGAATGCCGTACACCTCTTTGGTGGAGAAGGTAAGACCATCAAAGCAACACAAGGGGGACAATTCTCACCTTCGAAAGATATTCCGAAATACATCAAGAAGTACGCATCACTCGATACCACAGATCTCATCACGCATCGCACGAAGCTCGAAAAGATAAACGAAGCGATCGCGATGATGCGCGAAGGGCGTGTGATCCGCATCATGGTGGACATGTGACAATTATGAACGTGCGGTCGGAGAAAAGTGCCAAACCAGAAAATGTTCTCCTCAAAGCGTACGCGCGCATGCTTTCTATCCGCGTCGCCCAAGAAGAACTCGTGAAGCTCTACATGGATAAGAAAATTTTCAGCATGGTGCACTTCTACATCGGGCAAGAAGCTGTAGCCGTCGGCGTGTGCGATGCCTTGCAAAAAGGCGACAAAGCAATGGGCAATCACCGCTCGCATGGACACTATCTCGCAAAAGGCGGCAGCTTTCGGAAAATGGTTTGCGAGCTTTTGGGGAAGGAAAACGGCTCGGCGCGCGGCAAGGGCGGGTCGATGCACATGATCGCAAAAGAGGTGGGCTTCGTTGGTTCCACGCCGCTTTTAGGAAGTGTCGTCCCTATCGCGGCAGGTGTTGCCTTCGAACAAAAGTACAACAAACGCGGCGGAGTAACGGTCGCTTTCTATGGCGACGGCGCGTCCGAGGAAGGCGTCGTGTACGAAACGTATAACCTCGCCGCGCTCTACAAACTTCCGCTCTTACTCGTCATCGAGAACAATCTTTTCTCTATCAATTCATACATTAAAAACCGTCGCTCGCCTCGCTATGACGTACGCAAGATTGTCGAGGGTCTCGGCGCGCGCTACGAACAGGCCGACGGCAATGATTATCACGACGTGCACGAGAAAGCCTGCTCCCTCGTCGAGTCGATCAGAGCAACCAGTGAGCCAGCGGTCCTCGAATGTATGACCTACCGTCACATGGCGCACTCAACGCCCCTCATGGAAGAAGCGTATCGCAACGAAGATACGGTTGAGAAGCGGCAGGAAAGCGATTCTCTGAAAAAAATGCACAGCGAACTGATCGGGGCAGGTGTATCCGAGAAAAAACTTTCTGCGATAGAAAACACGATACGCGCGTCGGTGCGCAAAGACATTGCATTCGCGCAAGGGTCACCGTTCCCCAAGAAGAAGGAACTCTACACCGATATATACGCAAAATAAGTATGGCCGAACGCATCATCAAATACGCAGACGCGATAAAAGAAGCGACAGAGCAGCTTCTTGCGAAAGATCCGCGTGTCTTTGTGCTCGGCCTGGGCGTTCCGCAGGGAGCTGGTGGTACGACGACGGGACTGCATGAGAAATATCCGCTGCGGGTGCTCGATACTCCCACTTCTGAAGCAGCTCTCACCGGTCTTGCCGTCGGCTCGGCGATCTCCGGCTTGCGCCCTATAGTCCACCATGATCGTGTGGAGTTTGGCCTTCTTGCCTCGGACCAGATGTTCACCCAGGCGGCAAAATGGAATTACATGTTCGGCGGAGGGAATCCCGTGCCACTTACCGTGCGCATTGTCGTGGGAAGACAGTGGGGCAACGGCCCGCAGCACTCGCAAGCGCTCTACTCAATGTATGGCGCGGTGCGAGGCCTCAAGGTCGTCATTCCATCTTCTCCGCGCATGGCAAAAGGGCTTCTGATCGCCGCAGTGCGCGATCCGAATCCAGTCATTGTCCTCGAGCCACGCTGGCTCTACCAGATCAAGCAACATGTGCCCAAAAAAATGTACGAAGAGTCGCTGGAGAGGGCAAACGTTGTGCGAAAAGGAAAGGACATAACGGTCGTCGCATACGGCGATGGGTTCGTTTCGGCGCATGAGGCATGTGAGCTCATTCCCAACAAAGCGAGCGTCGAGCTGATCGACGTCGTGAGCATCAACCCAGTCGATCACGACACGATCAAGAAATCCGTCATGAGAACTGGGCGGCTCCTTTGCATCGACACGACGAGTGAAGCATTCGGGGTGGGATCCGAGATTATCGCCGGCGTCGTAAAATCATGTACTCTCAAGCAAAAACCGGCAGTGCTCGCAGCCCCCAACGTCCCCTGCCCGACCTCGACTGCGCTTACGGAATTCTGGTACCCGACAAAGGTAGATATCGCAAATGCCATCCTTCGTGCTATGAATAAACCTCAAATCAAACAAAAGCTTACTTTCGCGGAGTTGCATCTTGCTCCCACCCATACAATCATATGAAAAAACACAAAAGAATACTCATCATCGGCGAAGGATGCCGTGATGTGTTCGTCTACTGTGACACCATACGGCTTGCACCCGACATTCCTGTGCCAGTTTTGCACATTGTGAGGACGACGGAAAATCCCGGCATGGCAAAAAACGTCGAGCGCAACGTAAAAGCGCTGCATCCTCACTGCGACATCGTCACGAATCGCAACTGGCGCGCGATCACGAAAACCCGATTCATGCACGAGAAAACGCCACAGGCGTTCTTTCGCGTCGACTCCAAGCATCAGCATCCTCGTGCGAGAGTGAGAAACATTCCGCTAAAAAAATACGACCTCATCGGCATCTCCGATTACAACAAAGGGTTCCTCACGCATGAGGATATCGAATACATCTGTGAGAACCATCCTCTCGTCTTCGTCGACACCAAGAAACGTGTCGGACGCTTCCTCAACGCCGCCCGCTACGTCAAGATAAACAAGTTCGAGTATGAGCACTCGCTTCCGATCCCGCGCGATATCGAGCGCAAGATCATCTGCACGCGCGGCGGCGAAGGCGTCTTGTTCCGCGGAAAGACATACCCGGTCAAACCCGTCGAGGTAAAGGATGTCGCGGGCGCAGGCGACAGCTTTTTTGCCGCGCTCATCGTGCGCTTCGCCGAAACGGAAGATATCCATGAAGCCATCCGCTTCGCGAATCTCTGCGCCTCGCAAGTCGTCAAGAAAAAAGGCGTATCAGTCGTAAAGCGGCCAAAACCATCTGCTATTGCAAACAATGACCAGTAACAAACTATGCGGCATCGCACATAAGGTCGAGTTCGGGACTTGATTTCAATTCGAATCGATACTCGGGATAGTAGCCGCTAATCAGAGCCTTCAATCGCTCCGGATCTCCGGGTTTGTGGTACGCAGAGAGCGATAGCGCAGGATGATATTGCTTGATGGTCTCCGCGGCACCCTCAAGAATTTTTCCCTCGAATCCTTCCGTGTCTATTTTTATGAAATCCACGCGCGGAAGATCGTATTCACGTACAAATGAATCTACGGTGGTAACGGACACGATTTCCGTGCAGCTGTATGAACCGCCCATACCGGATTCGCTGAGTGTGTTTCCTTCACCAGAAGTGCTTTCTATGAGTAATTCTGTCGTGCCTTCACGATTCCCAAGTGCACGTTGTATCGCAACCGCATTCGGATAGGGCTTTAGGTTTTCCTTCAGAACGTCGAAGGTGGCACGTGTGGGTTCAAATGCGTACACGTTCCCCTGCCTCGCAATAGTAGCAGCAAGGGTGCCGAATACTCCGATGTTCGCGCCCGCATCGATGACTATCGAATCTCCCTTGATGCGTCCACGCGCGCGGTATTCCTCCTGCAGGATGATTTCGTTTATGAGCCGGAGCGCAACGAGCCAGTTCTTGAAACCTTCGGGACTTGTAACAAAGAACGGCTTCCCCAAGAGATGTGTTGCCGCGCCATAGAGACCTACTCGCTGAAACATATCCTCGAGTTCGCGGTTAAGAAGCGCCTGAAGTTTTTGTTGAAGCTCCGGCGATTTGAAGCGGCCGGGCAAGAGATTTCGCACACACTCAAAAAAACTCACCTCGCCGCGGCGCCACGCGCCGAATCCGTAGGCGCGCCACGCGATGTGCTGCTCGCGCATTTTCTCGACGAATGGTGGAAGACGAAGCGGCAACAACTCGTCTTCGATGAACCTTTCGAGATCGATTGCTTTCTCCGCCATCTGAAGCATGATACATTCTTTGTATGAAATACATAAACAAAGACCTCAAAGTGCCACTTCTGGATGCGATCGACAAGTACACGATCATACAACTCAAACATGAGCGAGCGGAGACGCCGGAAAATAGGCAATCGATCGCGAACGAAACAGCGTTTTGGGAGGGTGTATTAGACTCCTACCGCAGAGATGGCATACCGGTGAAAGACGAATGGATTGCAGTCATGAAAGAGATCAACGGTAGACTCTGGGATGTGGAAGAGGCGATCCGGAATGCGAAAAAAAACAAACTTTCGAATGAGGAGGTGGGTAAGCTCGCCGTGCAACTGCGAGACACGAATGACGAGCGCGTCAAAAAGCGCGCCAGAATGGTCGCCGAGCTCGACAATGATTTCTTCGAGACCGGGGATGAGATATCGCCTCATACCCCGTACAAACTTCCCCTTCACGAGACCGTCGACCGCCTTACGATCACCATGCTCAAGCTCGAGCGGCTCAAGGACGATAAAAATTACGCATCGTTCCAACGAGAACATGATTTCTATTCAAAAGTCATCGACGCTTTCCGGCGAGATGGGATCGACGTCAAAGACGAGTGGATCGCCGATATGAAGAAGGCGAATGGCCGCGTGTGGGATAGAGAATCCGCGATACGCCAAGGGCGGGAGGCAGAGTTCGGCCTCGAAGAAATGGGCCGACGCACGCTCGAGCTTCGCGACATCCAGATGCAAGAGAGAATTCCGGCGAAAAATCGTGTCGCCCTCGAGATCGGCGCGCCATTCTACGAAATTAAGACGCCAGCGAATCATGAGTGAAAACGTCTTCTCCGCCGACGAAACGCGTGAATTCGTTCGTCTCTTGAAGAAGATACAGGAAAACGGCTACTGGATACCTGCCGCAGCATGGCAAGAGTCGCTGCGCACCTTCGCCCGCTATGCCTGCGAGCTCGTCATACTCGACCTATCCAAGCGGCCAAAAATACTGTTGATACGCTACAAGGGAGGCACCATGCCCTCTCACGAAGGTCACTTTCATATCCCCGGCGGGTTTGGCCGAGTCGACGAAAGCATCGAAGAAACGTGCTCGCGAGTGAGCAAGGACGAGCTCGGCGTCGACACGCAATTTCAGGAGGTACTTGGCGTACACAAATGGTCGCCAGAAGAGTCGGAGAACGGCATTCGTCCGCTCTCACTGTACTGTCTCTGCAAGCCACGTCAGCAAATACCCATCAGTGAAAGCCGGAGGTTTTTCTCGCGCGATGAGCTGCTTTCTCTTGGGCTGGACGATATGATTACATTCCACCCCCACCGCGCATTTGCCGAAGCGTACCTGAAGAAGCTTGCTTCGTAGATTCTGCCCGCTCTGCGGGGTATACTCCTCTCCATGCAGAAAATCCGCGTCGCGATGTTCACCGATGAGCTCGATATCGGAAAAGAGCGTTGCCCCTACTATCGCCGTCTCATCGAACAGTTCCTCAAAGAACCCGATATAGAGCTAACACTTATTCACTCGAAACCTAATCCTGACCAGCCGCTTTATAAAATGACGCGCGAGATCGTCTTGCCGCGCATCGAGTTGCCGTTTGCTTCCCGCTTTGTCTCATTCATCCGCTTTTGTCTCACGACGAAAGAGAAGTGGGATATCGTGCACTGGCTGCATCCGCGCGTCTTTCCCTTCTTTTGGCTCTTCCCCGCCAAAAAGAAAGTCATTATGGCGCACGCGGGAGGTGATGTGCTCTCCCCCACAGACTTCTTTTCCCTACCGCGTTTCGTTTTCAACTACACGCTCATTTGGTTTAGCCGGTATGTTGACGCCTTTCTCGCAGTTTCAAATTATGGAAATCGCGAAGTGATCTATGCCTACCGCGCCTCGCCCGAAAAAGTGTTCACCGTTTTGCCGGCCGTCGACCAGATGTACGATCCACTTCCTTCCGACGAACACATCGCGAAAACGGTGAAAAAATATGGCCTCGAAAAAGGAGGAGGGTACATCCTTTTTCTCGGCCGCTTCCGGCTCCACAAGCATGTCGGCCACCTCGTGCGCTCATACATCCGCTATCGAGAGCAACACCCGGAAGCGAATGAGGTGCTCGCGCTCGCCGGCAGCACAAAAAATGAATACGTCCGCACATTTGGCGAATTGCCGGAGTCGCCGTATACCTCCGACATCAAATTCGTCGGCTATATTGAGGGAGACGACGTGCCGTCGATCTATGCGGGCGCGATGGTAATTTCCTTCGTCACGTTGAGCGAGGGCTTTGGCATGCCGATCATCGAAGGCGGCGCATGCAAAACGCCCATCATCGTCTCCGACATGACCGCCTCCCCCGAAGCCGCGGGTGACGCCGCCATCGTTGTCGACCCACACGACGTCCAAGCGCTAACGGACGCTTTTCAATTGGCAAAGAAACCCGAGGTGCGAACAACGCTCATCGAGCGCGCGTACAAGCGGAGCCGTTTTTTCACTATCGAGATGTCCACACGTTCAACGATCGCTGTGTATAAGCATATTTTGGGGCTCAAGAAACCTATGCGCTACGACGAAAAACCCGAGCCAACGTTTATCCCCTACGAAACCGATAAACTCTACGATTAGAACACCCTCACATACTTGAGTATGTGAGGGTTTCCTATTTCGTCATGCGCATAATGAAGTAGTCGGTAGGAATCCGCAGTGCCCTTCGCTCGACAAATGTCGAGACGTTGATCCAATGTACCAATGACCGTTCTTTTTGGCTCACAGGACGTATACATACCACGTCTGACTTCGAACGGGGCTCATGCAAAAATATCCCTGATCGCTTCAATGACGTCTCTCACATCTGTGTCTGTGAGTTTTGCTGAAAGTGGTATCGAAGCCGTACGTGCGCCAATCCACTCGGTATGTGGGAGATCGCCTTCCTTGTGGCCGAGCATTTTTCGATAGACGGGCTGCAAATGGAGCGCATAAAAGTGCACGCCGCAACCGATTCTATGCTTCGTCATCTCCTCCAAGAACTGATCGCGCGTAATCTTCGTCTTGTCGGTATCGATGATAACGGTGAAAAGATGGTACGCGTGCCGATCGTCCTCTCGTACCGACGCTGGCAAGACGAGCGGTAATCCTTTCAACGCATCGCTATATTTCTTCCAAATCGCCTGCCGCCGCTTCCAATTTCTCTCGATACGTTTGAGCTGCTGGATGCCGAGAGAGGCCTGAACGTCGGACATGTTGTATTTGTAGCCCGCCTCAACGAATTCATAATGTTGATATCCTTCGCTGCCGTAGCGGTTCCACGCATACCTATTCATTCCGTGGAGCGAAAGAACGCGGATGCGCTTTGCGTACGCTTCATTGTTGGTGACGACCATGCCGCCCTCGCCGGTGACGAGATTTTTTGTCGCATAGAAGCTGTAGCAGCCGATATCGCCGATCGTACCCACTTTTCTCCCTTTGTATTCCGTCTCCACCGCGTGCGCTGCATCTTCGATGACTTTGAGGTCGTGCTTTTTTGCAATGCTCATAATGGCGTCCATAGCACACGGGCGGCCGGCAATATGCACGACCATGATGGCCTTTGTACGGGGTGTGATTTTTCGCTCAACATCACCTGGATCAATGTTCATCGTTTTCCGATCGCAGTCGACAAATACCGGTGTGGCTCCGCAATGCACGATCACGTTGGCCGTCGCAGCAAACGTCATCGCGGGCACGATAACTTCGTCACCGCGCCCGACACCGAGCGTCACAAGTGCAAGGTGCATGGCCGCAGTGCATGAGTTGACCGCGATGGCGTATTTGGCACCCACGTACGTTTTGAAATCTTCTTCGAATTGGTGAGCCTTCGGTCCAGTCGACACCCACCCGCTTTTCAGGGTCTTCACTACCTCATCAATTTCAGGCTTCTCTATGAGCGGCGAGCCAAAAGCAAGAAAATTCTTACGCATTTGCCAATACTAGCTTACGCCATTGAAAACGTGAAGTTGAGGGCAAGAGAGCTACTTCGTTGCGACAGCAATTAACTTTGCTCGCATCCATTCAAATGGCAGCAAACGCGGCGGCCCTTCAAAGTACGAGTACTCAATGCTAGACCATGGACATGCCTCAAGCTGCCGCTTTAATTTTCGTTTGCAATACAACCACCGTGCCGTCTTATCATACTTAAACCGTTTTCCGGATTGTGTTTTTCTAATCGCCGTCATTATCCATGAAAGATACACATAATATTTATTCGGCGTAAGAATCATTAGTTTCCCTCCCTTTTTAAGTACCCTGTATGCCTCCTTAATGCCCTGCGCGCCTTCAGGAAAATGCGCCAAGACGTGCATGCAGAATACCTTGTCGAACGCATTGTCGGGAAATGGCATCGCTGCCATCGAACATTGAACGAATGTTTGGCCCTGCAAGTATTTTCTCGACTCCGCCGATACGTCGCTAAATACCATTTTTATGTCTGGCTGCTGCTTGAGCAGGAAGAAACCGAGTCTACCCTTTCCACACCCCACATCTAGAATCTTGTCGTCTGCCTGCGGAGGCAAGAGTTTCATTATCAGCTCGTGTTCAGCATCCTGCCGCGGATTCTTCTCTTCTCCTATCCAAGTAGCGAAATACAGCTCGCCGAACTCGTTTTGCTCATCCAACATATTCCCGCATCATACGCACAGGCGTCCTCTAAGACAATGCGGCATATGCGGCATGTATAGGAATTGCGAATAGTTATACGCCGTGAAATAAAGGTCTACACTATGGGCATTATTCGTGTGAGGTTATTTATGGCAGAATGGGTTGAATGGGCTGTAGAAATCAAACCTGCCCCCTGAATTGTCATAAGTTGTCGTTGAGAGCAAGGCTGCAACAAAGATCTCTCGTTTTCCCCAAGAGGTTTTTGTTGCGTGGTACACCATACGCAACTTATTGAAGTTGGGTACAATGCACTCTATGTCTATGAGTCTCGCCAGCATTGCACGGCGTCCCTATTCAAATCTCGAGGTTGTTCGCATGCTCATGAGTGCATGCATCGTTCTCTACCTTCTCGTCTTTGGCGTGCTTTATCTCTACAGCTCCGCAAACGGCACGAGCTTTGAGACAGTAATTGGGCTCGGAGGACCCGAAACGTCCGACGTGACTGAATACGTGCACCTAGCAGAGAACTTGCTTGGCATCGGAAGGTTTGAGATCTCTCCCGCGTATGGTCCCGAATTTTTGCGCGTGCCCGGCTACCCTCTCTTCCTCGCACTTCTACTTGCGCTCTTTCAGACGCTCACGGTCGTGCCCTTGATTCAAATGTTCTTCACCGCTGCCACGGGCGCACTCATATACCTCACAGGAGTACGCTATTTTCCTCGCTCCATCGCATTGGCCGCAGCATTCGTTTATCTTATTGACCCAGTCGTCATCTATGCCACATGGGTGCCGATCTCGGAATCGCTTTTTATGCTCTTTTTCATTGCGTCTATCTATGCGCTTGGCTTTCCCGCCCGAAGAAAATGGCTGCCGTTTCTCGCCGCAGGTATCCTTTTTGCGGCTTCCATCTACATGCGTCCCGTCGGACTTTATCTTGCACCACTTATTGCCTTGATGATTGTTGCGCACACCGCTACGTGGAAGGAAACCGTTCGCTACGCCCTTCTCTTTCTCGTAACAGTTCTCCTACTACTAGTGCCGTGGATGTTTCGCAATTACACACTCTCCGGTCAATTCTCTTTCTCATCGGGAGGCGCTTACAATCTCTACGCCGCAAACCTTCCTATTTTCGAGCAAGCGCGGACAGGCATTTCCTATGAGCAAATTCGCCGAGATAACAACTTGAAGTATTTCGGCACCGACGAGGAAGACATTTTGCGCTCGTTCAAGTATGCCGACGAACAGGCGCGCATCGCAAAAGAAGTCATTTTTGCTCATCCTGTCGAGTATGGCCTCTTCCATACAGCCAAATCAATGCAGCTTTTTGTTGGCTCGAGCATCGTCAATGCCAAGTATCATCTGTATAAACTCGGCATTCTCGCTGGAGAGCCGCCGCATGGAGAGGGCGCATGGGGAATGCTCCTGCAGGGCCGCTGGGGTGATGCACTCGTGCAAACGTTTACGCACCTTCCACGTCTAGTCGAACGGCTTTTGTGGCTTGCGGTATATATCGGCATGCTCTATACGACGTACCGCGCGGTGCGCTACCGCAGCGCGGCAACGCCGTGGATCATCAGTGCATTCCTTCTTATCCACGCAATAGCTTTTATGACCGGGCCTTCGAGTGATGACACGCGATATCGCATGCCTCTCGAGCCGTTCTTGCTTCTCCTTGGCATCTCGGGGCTTGCAAGTATCGCGGTCAGCACGTGGAAACGATTTCTTGCTCGCCCTCAAACAGCCCACTGACGGCCATATCACTTTGTGCCATGCGGCCGCATATTTCAGAGTGATATGGGAAACGCGTCAGTTCCGAATCAAAGACGATACACGATGAGATCGGGTCCCAGTGAACGGTTTGCAAAGAGCACCCAAAAGGGCTCGAGAAACGCGCTGTTGAATATCGAGGTGCTATCCCCAAATCCATCGAATCGTTGAACCTCTTCAGCATCTTTGGTGAGGGGTGCAAACGCTTTTGCCATTTCGGGAAAGAGCACGAGCGAGCGCGGCTCGAGCAAGAGGTATTCGTAGCGATGCTCTTTGGCGTATGAAGGTAGGCCATCAACGAATTCGGGATTCTTGATTGAGGTGAGATTATTCAATGCATACGGGACATCAGTTCGATCGATAGTTACATCCGCCTCATTGATCGTACGGATCGCTTCGGGGTCGATGGCGCGCAGCTCTTCCGCCGCTGCTTTTTGCGTCGGGATGTGCATCGCGGAGGAGAAGACGAGAATCTTGTCGTCATTCGTGAGATGCTCGAGCACCCACTCCCGCGCGTGCTCACGCGTGTCACCCTGTGACGCGAGATAGGAAACACGAAGCGATACGACAAGCGGCAGCAAGAGCACAATAAGTATCGGAGCCATCGTTTTGCGATCCCACAGGCGTACGATCGCGTATCCTCCGACGAGCGCAAAAAGCGGCAGAAGCGGCAGAAGAAAACGCGCGTCGAAGCGGAAAAGAACATAGAACACGGCAACGTAGAAGAGCGACCACACAGTGATGAGAGCCGCGAGACGGCGGCGAGTCAAAGCCATCAATGCAAGCCCGAGAAAAAATGCGCCGACAAGCATGGGCTCCG
>CAYRQI010000007.1:16217-25271 GCA_964426425.1 uncultured Candidatus Saccharibacteria bacterium
CGCGTTCCCGCTTTGGTAAAGAAACGAAGGAAGAATCGCAAGGACGATGAAAATTGCGGCGCCGATCGCAAGCTGCGGGGTATCGCGGACTATTTCATGCCGTGAGCGCGCGTCGAAAAGAATGTAGTAGAGACCGATGAACAAGCAAAAAAATGCGCTCAACGATGAAATACCCATTCCGATGCCAGCGGCTGCAAACGCCAACAGATAACGCCGCTTCAAGCTCCACGGGCGTGTCAGCAGGTACAAGATAATCACAAATACGAACGAGATGGGGATCCAGTTGCGGCCGACCATAGAAAGCGCTATGTGGAGAATACTTGTCGCAAGAAGAAACCCCGCCGAAAGTGCCGCTATACGAGACCTGAACAAAGTTTGCGCTACTGCGTACACGAGAAGAACCGACAACGTGCCAAGTACCACGTTTACGAAGCGTGCTGTCATAAAAAATGGCGTGAGGTCGGAGACGAGGTGCGCCTGAAAAAGCTCCGCGCTCCCCTGCCACAAAAGGTACTGAATCCCGAGGATGAGCGCGAACGGAAGAAGGAGAATATACGAGAGGTACGGAGGATACGGCAGGATCGTTTGGAACGCTTCAGAATGCAGCGCAGGAATCACCGTCTTGAGCTGCAGCATTTTCAAGGCTGCAAACGTGAACGGCGTTTCGTCAGCAACGACCGTGAGCGGTAATCCATAGCCAATTCCCGCGACTCTGATGACGAACGCAAAAAACAAAAGGAGTGCCAGCGGGGATGCCAACGTACGAAGCGAAACACACGAACGTATCATGTTGCCAACAGATCTCGGATCAGCGAGTCAAAGGTGCGCATATACTGTTCGAGCGAAAAATCTCGCACTTTTTCGAGAGCAGCGGAGCCGAGACGTACGCGCAACCCTCTGTTACCGAGAAGCGTCACGACCGCTTTACCGAGAGCCGCTGGGTCGGCAGGAGGAACTGTTAGTCCTGTGATCCCGTTTTGTAAGAACTTTGGGATATCTCCGACCGTGGTTGCAACGATCGCCTTCTTCTCACGCATAGCTTCCATTATCCCGACCGGGAGATCCGTCGATATCGATGGATCCACATACACATCGGCAAGAGCGAGAAATTCTTGTCCGTCGATTCTTCCCAAAAGCTTTACCCGTTCGCCGACGCCGAGAGCCGCTGCCTGCGCCTCTAAGCTCTCCTTCAGGGGCCCCCACCCTCCGATGAGCACATACGCGCGCGGATGCAGCGCGAGAATGTTCGGAGATGCTTCGATGAGATACCGATGACCTTTATCGACTACAAGTCGGCTCACACAGAGCACGACGGGCGCATCAGCCGGTATGCCAAGCTCCTTGCGCAACACGTCGGGCTTTTTGCGCTCGCGCGCATCGAGAAGCGGCGGGATGTAGATGGTCGTGAACTTCTCGACGGGAATGGACTCTTGCTTTGCCGTAAACATCTTCGCCGCCTCCGAATCGACGATAATCGTACTCGTTCTCTTCGCGAGCATCCGATCCGCGAATATCTGCCAGCGCCTCTTGTTGGGATAAATGTTGTGTTCGTAGCTCACAATGACAGGAACTCCGGCCATGATCGCCGCGACGCGTGCGAGCAGGTTCGCAACGAAAAGGTGTGTCACAACAACGTCAAACTTCCCCCTCTTTATGAACGAATACAAGCGAAAAAACGCAGGTATGTCCCATGTCGCGCGAAAATGGAAACAGCGGTCAATATGGACTTGGTCTGCACAGGAATCTTCTTGCTCGGCGAAAATGGTGATAAGCGATGGCTCGTATTGCTCGCGGTCGAGCGCATGCAGAAAATGCACCAACAACTTCTCGGCTCCGCCGACACTGAATCGTGGGACAGCGAAAAGTATCTTTATCTTCTTCATTTCGTTTCAAAATACTCACGGAGACCCTCCTCAAACGAGTACGCGGGTTCCCATCCTAACGCGCTGATGCGCGTCGAATCGGTTTGATACTTCATGTCCATTCCTGAACGATGCCCCGGCGTGGTTGCTATTTTTTTGCCTGTCACTTCCTCCACCTTCTTGATGAGGTCGACCACCGTGTAGCCATCGCCTGTGCCCACGTTGTATACACCGTCGCCCTTTTCGAGTACGAGGTCCAAGGCCGAAGGGATGTTTTTCACGTAGAGAAACTCGCGGTAGCCCTTACCTTCGTTGTGGAGCGGCACGGGCTCCCCAGTGTGCAAACTCTCCTTGATACGGGCAAGAATCTTCTCGCGAGCCTGACGAGGCCCGAAGACGTTGCAGGGGCGAATCTCCGCAGTTTTTCCGCGAAGAATGGGATACGTATTTTCGTACGCGACTCGCATCAATGATCCCGCAGCTTTGGAACATGCATAGGGGCTGCGCGGCGCGAGCATTTCGTCCTCACACATCGGGTGATCGCACTCGCCATACACCTCGTCAGTGGACACGTAGACGATCTTTCGAAGGTCCGGCAACTGGCGCGCTGCTTCAAAGGCGTGCGTCGAGCCGAGCATGTTCTTTTCGAAGGTCCGGCGCGGTTCACGGATCGAATAGTCGACGTCGGTGATCGCTGCCGCGTGCACGATGTAGTCCGGCTTCTCACGCACTATTCTCTCGACAACCTCAAGGTGCGCCATGTGCGCGTGTATATGCTTGAATGAGCCGTCAATGATCTCTGGGTTGCTCCCCTCGGAGAGATTGTCGACCACAACGACGTCCCACCCCTTTTGCACGTAGTACTCGGTGACGTGCGAGAAAATAAACCCAAGCCCACCTGTAATGAGAATTTTCGGCTCTTCTTTCCTTGTTTTCTTGCGCCACCAGATCATTAACAGGATTGTGCCACAATTTACATGCTAAAAAAAGTTGAGTTCATTGAACCATTCCCTATTCGCTTCTACTATGCGGCCGCATGAGCTAAGCGAATATCAGATCGTGCAAGGGGCCTCATGCTATAGTCGGACAATGAAGATCGCCTATGTGACCTCGGTACGACTCCCGACCGATCGCGCGCATGGCTACGCGATCATGAAAATGTGCGAGGAATTCGCTGCAGATGGCGCACAAGTCGAGCTATATGTCCCCACGCGCAAACATGGCATCAAAGAGGATCCTTTCACGTACTACGGAATCAAGCCGACATTCTCTATTCGCAGGCTCTCCGCGACGGATTTTCTGGGAGCGTCAGAGGCTTCGCGTATCGCTTTCGCGATGGATCACCTTACCTTCCTCATTTCGCTATTCGCACATCGCTTTTCCGATACGATAGTCTACACGCGAGACTATCAGATCGCGCTATTCGCACGCGCGAAGCGTATCGTGCTTGAAATACACAGTATTCCAGAGCGGACATTTCTTTTCTTTCGCGCGCTTGCGCGCGCTTCCAAACTTGTCGTCATAAGTAACGGTCTCAAAGAAGCACTCGTGCAAGGCGGCGTGCCCGCCGAAAAAATACTCGTGGCGCCAGACGCGGTGGATATCGCGGAATACGACATTACGCCATCACGAGAGCTCTGGCGTGCGTATGGCGTCGACCCGAATAAGAAAATTGTGTTGTATACTGGTCACTTTTACGGATGGAAAGGAGCAGAAACGCTCGCGAATGCCGCGAGATATATTCCGGATGAGGTGGAGGTCGTACTCATGGGAGGCGTTGATAGAGAACTCGCCGACTTCAAACAAAGCTACGCGAGTGAGCGCGTTCATGTCATTGGGTACCAACCGCGCGAAAAAATGCCTTCAATAACGATGACCGCGGATATTCTCGTACTTCCTAACAGCGCACGACCAAAAATCTCATCGCACTACACCTCGCCCTTGAAGCTCTTCCAATATATGGCTTCCGGTGTGCCGATCATCGCGTCAGATCTCCCGAGTATCCGTGAAATCCTGACAAACGAAACAGCGTTTTGGTTCGCGCCAGATAATGAACACGCCCTCGCGCGGAAAATCGAGTACGTCCTCTCACACCCCGATGAAGCTCGTATAAAGGCAACCCGCGCCCGCGAGGAAGTACGAAAATACACATGGAACACGCGAGCGCGGGCAATCCTAGATCATTTAGGGGTGGCACAATCGGATTAACGACGTGATGTATTTTTTGTACCATGGTACAAAAAATACATCATGCATTCACATCTGCTGGCGCAAAACCTTGTATACATGGAGCTTGGTGATGGGCTCTTCGTAGACGAGCTCGAGACGGGCGAATGGGTCGTCGATGCCTAAAAAGCTCTTGTAGCGATACCGTAGGTACAGATCGTAATCCGCAAGGTAATCTATTCCCTCGTCCTGCATGTAGCCCCAGATGTCTTTGCGTTGCAGAGCGGCAAGAGCTTCATTGTTGACGAGCCCATCGAGATTCACCACGCGGTGCGTCGAGAAGTAACTCTGGATGCCGGAGTTGAATGCCCCTATCACCGCATCTTCGGGCAGGTTGTCATTCATCCAGAGCGTCGTCTCGAGCATCTGCTTCTGGGGCGAGGCAATATTCTGAAGACTTCTGTCCCATGCGACGTAGAATGAGTAAAAAGCGAACAGTGAACAAAGAACAGCGATGAGCGGGCGCAGATAGCCTTCTTGGCGCAATTTTTCCAAGAACCATCCGAGAAATATCGCGATGAAAAAATTGATGCTGATGAAATACCACGGCCGCGCGGTCCAGCGGATAGAAGCGTTCGCGATGAACATCAACACAAAACCGGAAGCAATACATAGCTCTACGGGTACGTTGCGCTTGAGCGCATCAAAAAGCGCTCTCCCCCGTCCGAAGAGAAGCCATCCAATACAAAGACCCGCAAGCACAAAAAGAATGACCGGAATGCCGGTAAATGGCACCACGCCGCGCGCTTCCCTGTCAGTCATGTACACAGCAGCTTTAAAGGTCTGAAACCAGCTCGGTCCATGGTCTTGCACAATGAGCTGGTGATTTACCATCGTGCTCGCGACCGAGGAAGAGGTCATGATGGTGCCAAAATTCACGGCATTCCACAAAAGCCACGGTGCCACAACTATGGTTGCCGTGACGCCAGAAATAAGAACCGGTTTGACACTCTTGGGAATGCCATTGCGATAGACAAGGTACGCGAGGAATCCAACGAAGTAGAAGACGGTGTCGAGGCGTGCGAGCATCATGAGGCCGCCAACGATGCCCACGTCAACGAGGCGACGATCTGACGGCGCTTCGGTATAGCGAACGGCGGCGAGAAAAAGAAGTGCTGTGAAAAAAATCGAAAGTGCGGTTTCCAACCCATTGAGCATTTGGTAGAGGGTGAAGGGGTTGAAGAACCAAAATCCGAGTGCTGCGGCCTTCACCCACCCACTCTTTGTGTAGCGGCCGAGGATACGGTAAATCAGGATGCCGATCGCAAGATTGAGGAGAGCAGAGAACACGAGAACTCCCTGGATAGGGACTGCGTCGAAGGAGCCACCGTCCGAGAAAAATGAAAAGATCGGGAGAAGCGCAAGAAGCCAGAGCGGGTGGTAGCCGTTGGTCGGATTTACTCCATCTGCAGTAGAACCAAGTCCCTGCACGATATTGCGCGCGATATCAAAGTAATAGAACGAATCGTCTGACAAGAGATTCGTGAGCGCGAAATCAAGGGGAAGGAGTGCGAGCGCGAGAGAGAGCGCAAAACCAGTGACGAGAATAACGAATGCGGGCCAGTTTCTAGAGATGTCCATACTTATTGCATTTCGACAGCGAGACGTTTCCCTAGTTGCGCGAGACTATGCTTTTGGATTACGCCCATAAGAGTGGATCGAGCCTTTTCCTTATCACTTTCACTCATGGAAAGCAATTCTCCCAGCCGCTTCGAGAGATCAGACTCTTCTCCAGAAAATTCAAATTGTTTCCCAGCAAGTTCTCCAAAGTCTCTGCTTGACGCAAGCACAATGCAGCCGCACGCGGCCGCCTCGAAGATCGTCTTATCATACATGCCGCTCCCGCTGCAGTTCACAAATATGTCGTATGCGCCGTAGATCTTTGGCGTTTCGCCGTTTGGGACTCCACTGTGAAATTGCACAGTATTCAATCCCAGCTCATCGACGCGTTTCAAGAGACGAGCGCGATAGTCGATATCTTTCGGCAAGGGATCGCCGAAGATGTGAGCTTCGACGTTGACCCTTTTTCGCGCAAGCGCAGCGAGCGCTTCAATAAGCACCTCGATACGCTTCGACGGCGCGATACGCCCGAGTGAAAGTATCGAGCCGGCTTTTCGCGGTTGGTTTTGCGGCCTGAAGACGTTGGTATCGATGCCGACGGGCATCAGAATGGTCTTGCGGAATTTTGCCGTGTAAGAGAATCGCGACGTGCAAAAGACCTTGGTAGAGAGCGCAACAGCAAGAGTGGTCATAAGCGAACCCGCGTAGTGATTGCGCCACAGGTATATTCGCTTGCCGGTGAGCCGCCAAAAGAGGCCCGCGAGAAGCACATATTCCTGATTCATGTGGACCAATACCGCGTCGTACTCGTGCCGTAGTATCCATGCGTATCTATAAAATCGCAACGCGTATTGTATTTTCCTGAAAGCTGAAATCTGAAAGCTGGCAGTTGCTTTTCCCTTGCCAAGTGAATAGACCGTGACGTTCTGCGGCAGGTCGTGCTTTCCCTCTTTGAGACAAATCACGTGAATGCGCTCGAAATGCTTCGAAAGTTCGCTCAGCCAGCCATGAAAGAAGCCCAATACCGTATCATTCCTGTCGACTGCCTGCGTCAGGACAAGGAGGCGCATCCTGTTAGAAGTCTGCCGCAGGTTGCTCATACATTTAGTTTACGAATTACATCTACTTCCAACATGACTTCAATAGGCCAAGCGGAAAAATTTGGCTAAATTTTTCTGCCAAGGACCTCTAACGGGACGCATTCGGCTATTTTCTCACACTGCGAGACGTGTGCTTCTTGACCTCTTCCTCTCCGTAGACACCCTCCAAGAGTTCGAGGTCTTTCTGCGATGCTGCGAGGAGGTGGATATTCTTATCTTGCGCCGCTTTTAGAAACGCGGCCCCTGTTGGCTCTTTCACAGTCTTCTCATAGTGGCGCGCGAATGCCGCCATGTCTTTAATGAAACAAAAGCCGCCAGCGCCACGGCCGCCTTTGTGCACCGGATTCGCGTAGCGATTGCATATCAGAGGATCGCTTTCTATCGCTCGCTGTATCGGCCCCCAATCGGCCTTGAAATGCTCGGCAAGATCGTACACGAGGTTGAAGGTAAGGATTTGCATGTAGCCGCTGATGTTGTGCGCGTATTTGATGAGCTCCGCCTCCTCGCTCGTGCACATGAGATTCTCCGGCGCTTTTTTTAGTATGTCGAGCACGAGCTTCGCCGCAGATTTATGCTTTGCGGAGTTGGACGGAATGCCAACCACGTTCAAGAACGGATTCGCCACATCATATGCAGCTGTCGCGACCGAAAGAAACTCGGGGCAGAACATGACGACGATGCCTGGATGTTTCTTCTGAAGGCGGCGCGTCATGCCGGGAACAATCGTCGATTTGATGACGGCAATCTTCCCCTTCCCGACCAAGGAGAGTGCGCGATCGACAATACTTGCATCAAATCCTTTCGGCGTTGAGGGAGTTGGGACGGCGATAAAGACGACATCGCAATCCCTAATGAGACTTTTGTTCGCAATGTACGGCTCCTCAAGCGAGTAGCGAACGACTGGATAGCCTCGGTTCTCAAAATCGTCGGCATAGTTTTTGCCGACGTATCCCTGACCTACGAAACCAATAAGAGCCTTATTTTTCGTGCTTTTTTTCACCATAGGTAAGCGCGATTGTACCAGCTATTTCCCTTTAGTGCACGCGACAATGTCATCACAGTATGCACGCACATACTCGTCAAAATTTTCGTAGGGATAGCTCTTCAATGTGCCAGTGCGCGGACCACTCTTGAACCATTCCGCGAGCGCATCGGCAAATTTCTCCTCAGTTGTTACGATTGCGCCGGCCTCGCGCGCAATCCCAACGTCAGTTGAAAGCACGGGCTTCCCGGCTGCAAGAGCTTCAACGATAACAAGTCCGTACCCTTCGTACTTTGATGGCACGAGAACGAGATCAGCGAGCGCATAGTGAGCAGCGATATCATCCGGGTCTCCGAAGAAGACGCGCTCTTCAACGTTCAAGCGTTTTGCAAGATGTTGCAATGTGGATTTCTGGCCGCCAGTACCTGCGATAATGAGACAGGCATCTTTCGGAGCCGAAACGGCAAAGGCCCGCAGCGCAAGCGCGACGTTCTTCTCGGCTTCAAGCCGCGATACGACAAGTAACCTCGTCGTATATCGAGAGAACCGCTTCTCCAATTCAGGGTCCCTCTCAGCAGCCTGAAAACGCTCCACGTCGGCAAATATCGGCAAAATCGAGATTGGAACTTCAAGCCTCCAGTTTCCAGCTTCCAGAGAGCGTTTAATGCGCTCCGAGACAACGCGAATACGCCTCGCACGGCGAAGAACAAACCCCGCAACCAATACACGGAGCCTGCTCAAAAGCGAAAGCTTGGCGTATTCAGGAGAAAGAAAATCCGTATGCACTTGCACGTGCAAAGGAACTCTGAACTTACGTGCTATCCACCAGCCAACAAGCCCCGTCTCAAAAGGATCCTGGACCGTCACTACGTCTGGCTTTGGCAGCTTACGCACCACTCGTATCGCATCAAGACCATAGAAGAATGACGATGAAGAATTTGTTGGACGCACGTGAAGTGCATCCACATCAATGGATTTAGCGCTGTCGCTTTTGCGAGAAAACCCGATGATGTCGAGATGGCCGAATTCCTTCGCGTACGCAAGTTGTCTCTTGAAGGCATCCGAGCCGGGGAAAAGTACCCCGCGCTTCGATCTATCGGCACTGATCATCAGGACACGCATCCCGTTAGAAGCAGGACGCGGAAATGAAAGACGTTCCGCACCCCAACTTGTTATTGCTGATAATGGCCGATGTCATAGGTGATAAGCCGACGAGTCGTGCGCGGCTTCTAACGGGACGCATGATTTCAAAAGCGAGGCAGTTGCCTCGACGGTTTTTTCTATCGAGAAATCTCTCGCCCGCTCGGAAGCCGCGACACCAAGT
>CAYRQI010000007.1:25281-25800 GCA_964426425.1 uncultured Candidatus Saccharibacteria bacterium
ACACCAAGTCGCTGCCGAAGAACAATATCGGATAATACTCGCGAAAGAGCGCTCTCTAGAGCCATTTTATCGCCGACCTCGATGAGGATTCCGTTCACGCCGTCCTGGATAATCTCCGGATTTCCCCCTGCCTTTGTTGCAACGACGGGTGTGCTGACCGACATCGCTTCGATGAGTGTGTGCGAAAGGCCCTCATAGCGCGAATTGAGTACAAAAACAGTCGCGCTCGCGAAAACACCGCGGGCTTCTGCATGAGACACCCGGCCGCGAAGCGTGATCCGCCCTCCTCCGCCAGATTGGCGTATCCGATCCTTGAGTTCCTGATACGCAGGTCCGTCTCCGAGAATATCGAGACTCCATTGTGGATGCGCGGCAACGATGTCGATAAGCTCGTCGAATCCTTTCCACGGCACGAGGCGACCTGACGAAACAATCCGATTTTCCTCTCGTGCTGGGGGAAGCGTCTCAGGAAGCACGATACCGTTATAGATAACATCGATACTCTTGATGCCGGGCGAC
>CAYRQI010000008.1:0-13950 GCA_964426425.1 uncultured Candidatus Saccharibacteria bacterium
AATTTTTTGTCACAGCTATAGAAGGCGATAAAATGCGCCCCTCGCCTATTTCGTATTATATTTCCGTCCGCCGCGAAAAACCCAAACACATATGCCATTGCAGGACTCCATCGCTTAAAGAAGCGCCTGTCCAGTTCACGATACATCGGCATAGCACCATGTGACCGTGACACTGCGCCATTCTAACCAGCAACGTGGGTAAATGCGGATAAAGTCCCCCGGTACCTCCGCGAACTCCGCCCAAGCATCTCGAACGATTTTGGTGCCGACGGCAGGGATTGAACCTGCGACCTGAGCTTTATGAGGGCCCCGCTCTAACCACTGAGCTACGTCGGCAACTTCGCCAAGATACCAATTTACTCACCTCCTCTCAACCATACGGTATACTTTCTCTATGTCTCCGCGTTTCTGGTCAACCATACTCGCCTTCAATTCCGTGTTGTGGTTCATCTCGCTTGGCTTTCTCTCCTACAGTTTTGGCGTGCTCATCACTTCACTCGATTGGCGGCTCTTCCTGCTTGCGCTCGCGACCTTCGTCGCCATCTCTCTCACTGAAATAGTCATCACTGCGCTTTCGCACTAAAAATTGCGGCAACCTTTCCCTTGTAGTACAGTACGCTTAGCGGGGTGGAGCAGAAGTAGCTCGCGAGGCTCATAACCTCGAGGTCGCTGGTGCAATTCCAGCCCCCGCAACAAGAAATTATTCAAGGTATCTAAATTCTTTAAACACACGCTCATAGAGTGCGATCGTGCGACGGACTTCGCGGGACGAAAGTTCGCGCGCCGTGCCTTCATGCGCAATACGGTTGCGAATCTTGTGCGCCTCCCACGCGTCGTCGATGGAATTGAAATTCGCGCGGTCGACCTGCTTCATTTTGTCCGCCATCGTTTCCCCTTTGTATCCCTGTACGTCGAGAAGTTCGTTGAGCATAATGTCCGCCTCGAGAATCGCGAGTCGCCAAGCTTCAGGATTTGAGCTATTCGCCTGGTCGAGAACTCTCCTCCAGCGCACCTGCGTACGCGGGATGTCCCGCGAAGCGACCGTGCGTTGCGCGGCACGCACGGCGCGATACTCACGCCGTCGGATCTGGAAGATGCGTGTCCAGCAATAGAGCACAAGCGCGAGAAATGGTATTGAGACAGTAAGTGTGATGAACGAAAACACAAACCATCCCTTGAGAAGCGACTCATAGCCTGCTGGACCGGAGGTTTGAGCAAGTAGTGTTGGCACGTCCCATGCTGTGATAGGCTGCTCTAGATTCGCAAACGGCGAAGAGGGGCTCACGTTCAAGACCGCGATCACGGTTGCTGGCACCCAGCGGAAAAGCAGGTCTCCAAGAAAGCTGAATGCCTCTGGAAAAGCTCCGACGATCGTGTTCTCCATTCTCGTAGTATACCCCGTTAGGCGCGGATTCTTTCGACGTCTTCCCCAATCGAAAACAGCGTTTCTTCTCCTCCATGAGGAGCGATGATCTGGAGTCCAATGGGAAGATCCTTTCCATCACGAACGACAGTGCCAGACGGCACGGAAATCGCCGGCACACCGGCCAAATTGATGGGAACTGAAAACACGTCCTCCGCATACATGGCAAGCGGGTCGGCTGTCTTCTCGCCGAACCTGAAGGCGGGAGCCGGCGTTGTTGGAACAGCGACAACATCGACTTCCGTGAAAGCACGCGCGAACTCGTCGGTTATCGTCGCGCGCACCGCACGAGCCTTTCGGTAATACGCATCGGCATAGCCGGCAGAGAGCACGAACGTCCCGACGAGAATGCGCCGACGTACTTCCGGACCGAATCCGGCTCCACGCGTTTTTGCGTACACATCTTCGATATTGGCTGCCGGCACCGAGAGTCCGTAACGAATACCATCGAAACGTGCGAGGTTGGTCGAGGCCTCCGCGGGCATGACAACGTAGTACACAGCCAGTCCATACGGGAGCGTTGGCATATCGATGTCTTTCACCTCATATCCCTTCTCGCGAAGAGTAGTGAGGGTTTTCTCAAATACCTTTAAAAGGTCCGGGTCCACGCCGCTCTCAAGAAATTTCCGCGGCACGCCAATACTATGGGGTTTTTTGAATCCGCTTTTCGAATTCTGCAATGAAGTGCTGTCATTCGGATCATACCCGCGAATACCATCAAACAGAATCCTCGAGTCTTCGACAGTTTTTGTAAGAGGACCAATTTGGTCGAGCGAAGATCCCATTGCCATGAGACCAAAACGCGACACAGTCCCGTAGGTAGGCTTCAGACCCACAAGACCTGTGTGAGCCGCGGGTTGCCGTATCGATCCACCCGTATCCGAACCGAGTGCCGCGAGAGCCATGTTGCCGGCAACTGCCGCAGCCGAGCCGCCTGACGATCCTCCAGGAATGCGAGCCGTATCGACAGGATTTCTTGTCGGCCCAAAGGCAGAGTTCTCGGTCGAACTTCCCATAGCAAATTCATCCATGTTTGTTCTGCCGAGGAAAATAGCGCTCTGTGCTTTCAGCTTCTTAACGACCGTTGCGTCGTATGAGGCAACATAGTTTTCAAGGATCTTCGAGGCTGAACTTGCGACACGTCCTTCGATGAGAATGTTGTCTTTGATCGCAAGCGGAATACCCGTTAATGATTTCGCCTCGCCGTTCGCAATAAGTGCATCCGCCGTCTTCGCTTCCTCCTTCGCGCTGTCTGCCCACACCTCGAGGTACGCATGTATCTCGCCATCTTTCTTCTCGATCTCGCCGAGATACGCCTCCGTCAGCTCGAGCGCGGAAAACTCCTTCGCATCCAGCGCTTTTCTTGCTTCAGCAATTGTTAGCGTTCTCAAGTCCATGAATTTTCTGTTTACTGTTCTTTACTTTCTACTTACTGCTTTTTGATGACCTGCTTCACCGCTATACGATCACCATCCCGCGACGGGGCTATGGAGAGTAGTCTTTCCATATAGATGCCACTTCCGTGGGGGCGTTCGTCAGCGCGCATGACATTGTGCAGACCCTCGCCTTTATGTTCAGCCCCTGTTGCAGCCTTTTGAATGGTTTCAACAAACGAAAGAATACTTGGAATCTCTTTCTCGAGCTTTGTGAGCTCTTCTGCTGAAACTTCTAACCGCGCAAGCTTGGCGAGCGCAGCGACATCAACGTTCTTGCTCATCGGCGCACTATACCGCGAAATCATCTGACATAGAAGTACGGTGAAGAGCACTATGCTATACTCATCCATATGACCAATGCCGTCATACAAAAACGCCTTTCGAAGATCGAGGCCGAGATCAAGCTGCTTAAGCAGGCGATCTCTAGACCAGTAGATTTTTCAGTTGATGATAAGAACTGGAAAAAAATGAGAGGCACCGTCAAGAAAGTGCGCGCAAAGCTCTACAAAGAGCGTTATGCGTAAGCCGAGGGTTTTCCTCGACACGAGCGTTCTCATCGCCGCGCTCCTTTCCGTCCGCGGGGCTAGTTACCACTTACTCAACGAACACTCGGATGCATTCACTTTCGAGATCAATGAGTACGTATTCGAGGAAGTCCGTCGGTCACTCAAGCAAAAGTTCGCAGGTCAACCAGTTCTATTTTCCAGCCTCGTTGCAATGATTGGATTCGCAAGCATTTCGACGTTACAAAATCCGACAGAAGAAGAAGTGCGCGCCGCTGCAGAGCTGATTTCAAAGAAGGACGCCATCATTCTTGCTTCTGCGCTCGGGGAAAGCGATTACTTGCTGACACTCGACAACGAATTCTTCAAACCGGCTATTATCAAGGCTGCACGCAAAAGAGATCTGCAGATCCTGAAGCCCGGCGATCTTATTCGTGCGCTCGATTTGTAGCATCCAATGCCTGTGCGCAAACGGCTCAAATTGAAGAAACACTCCTGTGCGCTTTGCAAACCTCACAAAAATGCGGGGCGATTGTCGCTGGAACGTGCGCGACCTCTCGCACATCAAAGAATGGGAACGCGAGCGAAAATCACTGCTTGATCCGTGAATCCCACGCGAGCTTCGCGAGTACCGTCATAGTAGCGTATCCGCCATATCCGCATACCATACACAGATTTTCAAACTTTTTTCTTATGTGGATCGTAATCAGGAGAGGAATCTATCGTTCCCCCGGTGGAAAAGATGCGTACGAGAACAGGCTTTATTTCGATCCGGGCTTGCTCGGTCTTACCGTTAGCGTGTATTTCAAGCATGCGAGAATAGTATCACTTGCCAACTAACTTCAAAAAGTCTTCTTCAGAAAGTATTTCGACACCTAATTCTTTCGCCCTACTTAGTTTTGACCCTGCTTCTTCGCCAACGACCACATAATCGGTTTTCTTGGAGACCGAACCCGAGATATCGCCGCCGAGAGAGCGGATCCTTTCTTTTGCTTCATCGCGTGTCATTGATCCGAGCGTGCCCGTGAGCACGAATATCTTCCCTGCGAGCTTGCCCCTTTCGTGCTTCGCGAACACCGGATTCGATATCGTGAGGACTTTTTTGAGGTCGTGCACGAGCTGCTCATGGCGCTTGAGAGCAAACCACTCAACGATCGCACGCCCAACGATCGGCCCGATTCCTTCAATCGCTTGAAGCGCTGTGACATCCGCTTTCGCGAGGTCATCGATCGTGTGGAACTGCTTTGCAAGGAGAATCGCCGTCTCTTCCCCCACCTGCGGAATCGAGAGCCCGACAAGGAGCCGAGAAAGCTCGGTGTGTCTCGCCTTTTGGATCGAACCGACAAGTTTCTTTGCAGAAATCTCCGCAAACCCTTCAAGAGTCTGAAGGTCTCCTTCGGTGAGCGTAAAGATATCATCGTAGTGCTGCACTAATCCCTTTTCGAGGAGCGTATCTACGCGTTTCTTCCCCAGTCCCTCGATATCAAGTGCGTGCTTCCCTACAAAGTTCTGGAAGCGGCGGCGTACGACCGCGAACGAATGTTTGTTGACGCATCGCCATGCGGCAGTCCCGGGAATCCGCTCAATTCTGCCAGCCCCTCCGCACTCCGGGACACGCGTGGGCCACTTGTAGGGTTTCGCGCTCTTCGGTCGGAGCTCTTTGACGACACTCACAATGTCGGGGATCACGTCGCCGGCTTTTTGGAGAATGACCGTGTCGCCGATACGAACGTCGAGTCGCTTGATTTCATCCTCGTTGTGCAAGGTGGCGCGCGAGACGATCGTGCCAGCAACTGAAACGGGTCTTAAATGCGCAACGGGCGTGAGAACCCCCGTGCGCCCGACCTGTAGAACAATATCTTCCACAACAGTCGTCACCTGCTCCGCGGGAAATTTGAACGCTATCGCAAAGCGTGGAGCTTTCCCCGTGTAGCCCAATTTTCCTTCATATTTTTTCTCATTGACCTTCACAACGATCCCGTCAAGCCAATACTCCTGATGCCGACCTTTCTTTTTCCAAGATTCCCAGAAATCGATCGCACCCTCCACATCCTTCACGAGACGATGATGCGGATTTACCTTGAAACCCAAGCGACGCAGGTACTCAAGCTCTTCCGCTTGCGTCGCCGGGAATTTCTCACTCGTCTGCGCGACATCGTAGATAAAGACGTCGAGCTTGCGGGAAGCAGCGATCGAGGGATCGAGCTGGCGCACGCTTCCGGCGGCGGCATTGCGGGGATTGGCGAAGGGAGGTTCGCCCGCTTTCTTGCGCTTGCGATTGAGCGCTTCGAGATTCTCTGAACTCATCCACACTTCCCCTTCCACCACGATATCAATGAGGCGTGAGAGCGAGAGCGGCACGGATTCAATAGTCTTGATGGTATGCGTCACATCCTCTCCTACAATACCGTCGCCTCGTGTTGCCGCGGTTTTCAGAATCCCCTTTTCGTAATCGAACACGATCTTCAAACCATCGATCTTCAGCTCACATACGTAACTTGGATGCACAGTGCCATACGAGGGTTTGAGAAAGCGCCTCACGCGCGCGTCGAACTCCCGGATCTCTTCGGGTGAAAAGGCATCATTGAACGACCACTGCGCAACCTTGTGCCGCACCTTCTTGAATTGCGGCAGCGGCTTTCCCGCGACACGCTGCGAGGGCGAATCCGGCGCGATGATGGCCGGATACTTCGCTTCTATCTCCGAAAGTTCATGCTTGAGAGAGTCGAGAGCAGCTTGAGAGATCTCCTCTCTGTCGTAGACGTGATAAGCGACCCGATAGCGGTTGATCGCCGTTTTTAGCTTGTCGTAGCGGTGCTGTACCTCTGGAGGAATCATGGCATCAGTATAGTCACGGTGCTGAAGTTGTCAGTCCCAGTTATCAGAAAAAGCACTGCTATTCTGTGCTGGAAACTGACACCTGATCAACGACAACTGCTCAATACTTGAGGTCGACCGAACGCTCGAGTGCGTGCGAGCTCGTCTCAATGTTCGCGCAGGTCGTGTTGTAGCCGTCTACGTGGATGACCGTACGCGGATGCGTGTCGCGCTTCGTAACGCTCACCTTCGCGCAGTAGCCGTTCGGCTCAAATTCGAAGCTGGAAATGATTGCATCTCCCTCATGTAGAGCGGTGGTTGCCTTTTGCTCGCCATCACAGGTAAGGTTCTTTTGTGTCGGCGTCGAGGTGGGAAAGAGTTGAAAACGGATGTCCCAGTAGAGTGCGCACTCCGCGCCAGTATCCGCGGCATAGAAGGCAAACTGCGAGTCGCGGCCAACAGAGGAAAGCGTGAGCTCCTTCTGCGCAAGCGCGAATATGGCTGTGCCGAGAGAAAGCGCCACCGAGGCGATGAGTGCTGCGAGCATGAGGGTAAACCCTCTTGATTCCTGCTTTTTCATATTCATTGTATCTCTTCCACCCATCGGTAGAGATTTTCGGAGATCGCGAACGAACGAGTTTGAAACGAACCGCTCCTCCATTTGATCTCCACCGAAATGCGAATCTCATCCTGGCTCCCGGGTAAAAACTCCGCGCGCACGATACGAGTGAAGCGAGTATTTTCCCATCCCTCTTGAGCGCCGCAATCACCGGTTGGCATCACGCACCCCGGCCGGTAGCCGTAGAGCTTGCCATTCCACTGAAGCGGAGGGCAGCCATCGAGTGGACAAAGCGCTGTCGAATCGTCACTCGTATTAATGATAAATGCTGACCCATCGGTCGAGGGAATTCCATTGAGAAGATATGCAGGATTGCCGAAAACATTGATGAGGATGTTGTTGTCGCGCGCATGACGTACGGCCTCAATCGCCTCCTGCGCAAGATGGAAGGCTGTTATCTGGTCACGCGCATAGTAGGCAGTCGCGAGGCTCTTCACCGTGAGCGCCATCGGCGACACAATCGCAACAGAAAGGATCGACAACGCGACCAACGTCTCAACAAGTGTAAATGCTCTCATGCATACTTTTGCCTTTTGCCCTTTACCTTTTGCCTTATTCGTCATATATCCAATATCCGCTGCACCGCGGTTGCCTGTATCGAGAAGGAAGTAGTCGTCTTCACATTGGCACTACCGGCCGTGCCGCTCACCGCGACGACGACTTTCGGCTGGACAGTATCGCCCCGCGTCGTACCGATGACGTAAAACGTGAATTCCTCAATGGCCACATCCCCCGCCGTGACAGCGTAGTAGTTCACGCCATTGTTCTCCGATTTGCAGAGACGTCCCTGTCCACAGAACGTGCCATTCGTGTCATAGACGTACACCCATCGCTCCTGCGGATCGCAGCTTTCCTCACAAAAGGGTTTGAAGGCGAGCTTCGTATCTCCAAGCTCGCACGACTGCGTTACAGTAATATCGCCCGAACCGCAGTGATAGTCCGAGCCCATGCGGATGGAACGCACCATGCCATCAAGCGCAATGCTGAAGTTGTTCATGACCGATTGCAACGCATGCGCCTTGCGGTTTGCATCCACGAGAGCAAGAAGTGCCGCTGTCGAAACCAACATAACGACCGCGAACAAGCCGACCGCGACAATCATTTCGACGAGCGTAAAGCCGCGCGCAGCGCGGCGGGCACTAGGCACTAGGCAGTAGGCACTAGTATTAATTGCCTTTTGCCTTTTGCCTTTTGCCTTTTGCCTTGTCATACCTATTGCGTTGCTATCTGCCCCGCGACCTCAATGAGTACGCTTAGACGATCGCCTCGCGGGGATTCGAGCACAATGCGCCCGCGCTCCTGAAGAACTGCGGGATTTGCGACTCCAGAGACACCGTTTGCACTGATGAATGCATCGGGCTCGGGGCGCTTAAAAAGGATATCGAGTCGCTCCAGCCCGCACACTTCTCCACCGCCGCCGCTTGCGATCGAGCAGAGATCAACGATGCGAAAGCCGCGATGGATGTCGGTCGACTCAACGAGCTCGCACGAAGATGTATCCGGACAGCCGTCGTAGAGGCCGTTCACGGAAACAGCATCCGCAAAGAGCACATAGGTGGTCGGGCTGCTTTTTGAAAAATGCATGCCGTAGCCGACATTGAAACCGCTTTCCCCATAGCGGCGCACCGCGATGCCGTAGACTTGCGCCTCTCGAATGGATAGGGCGACGTCGTATGCAAGATTTTCCAAAAGGATCGCCCCACCAAAACGGTTGTTATTGACAAGGATAATCGCGCTGATCACCGTTAAGACGCCGGTCACGACAAGCAGCTCTATCAACGTGAAAGCCCGAACAGCATGAGACCGAAGTCGAGACTGTGCATTTGTGAAATCCATAAAATAAAGGCCGCAGCGACGAGGAATGGCCCGAACGGCACCTCGCTCTTCATTGTATATGATTGGGAAGGAGTGAAATGCGCTATTCCCCAGTGCCGAAGGCGTCGCGCGAGGGAAGGCAAAGGCAGAAGGATCGCGAGCGATACGATAGCGCCGAGAATGAACGCCAGCATGACAGCAAGAAGGCCAGACACAGGACCCAAAAGATACCCGATGCCAACTGCCAGTTTGACATCCCCAAATCCCATCCATCGCCCTTTTGAAACAAGCCACATTGAAAAAAGAAGCGCTGCGGCAGCGGGCCCGGAGAAGAGAAACACGGCGGTATCGAAGTCGTCGGGTAGCGGTGGAGTCAGAAACGGATATGCGAACGCAAGTGCAATGAACGCATACACCCACCTGTCAGGAATGTAGGTGGTTCGGAGATCATGGACGGCTATCGCGATGAGGAACGCCACGATCGGGAGCGCAAACAGCCGGTCGAAGATGGGCAAGAGCGAGCCGCCGATGAGAGCGAAGATGAGACATGTTCCAACTTCAACGAGTGGATACTGCAAGGAGATGCATGCGCCACAATAGCGGCACCGCCCGCGCAAAAGAAACCATGAAAGGAGCGGAATGTTGTCATGCCATGCGATCTTACGCCCACACTGAAGACACTGGCTTCGCCCCACAAGGGACATCCTTCCGTGGCGCAGGATGAGAACATTGAGAAAACTTCCGACGATAAGGCCGAAAAGCGCAAACAAGAGAGCGGAAGCCATTTAACCTCTTATGACTTCACATCATAGCAGAGCGTTCCCGTATCGCTCGCATTGCACTTGCCCGAGTCTGCGCCGTTGAACCCTCCCGCTGCCGCGGCGGCGCTGAAGCAGCCCGCGGCGGCAGATGTGCAGTCGGCATCGCTGTTCTTCGCGGTATTGCCGGAATCTTCGAGTGAAGCGCCAAGGTGGTAGTTGGTGCCGTTCGTCGCGTAGGCATACGAGTAGTCGCGCTGATCGCTCGGGTCGTGGGGGATAACCGCAAGAAAGCCGTCGCTCACCAGAGTTGAGGAATCGAGATCGGTGACCTGCGGATATGCGTTGTTCTTGTCATAGTAGAGCTCGAGAGCAAGCTGCAGCTGCCGGATGTCGCTCACACGGCGCGCGTCTCTCCCCTTCTTCCGGGCGCTATTTAAGGACGCGAGCACAACCGACGAAAGAATGCCGATAATCGCAATAACAACGAGCAATTCGATAAGCGTGAACCCCTTCGATTGCCTTCCGTTCGAGGACCTGAGCGGCCTCTCAAGGTCAGATAAAGGCAGGGCAAGGCCGCGAGTGCTTTTCATGCGCCTTATTATAGCAAAAGAAACGCTGTTCAACGACTGATGTGGATATCCCGCCCGTTCTTCAGAACGGGCGGGACTAGAAACCACTTGCAATGTTGTAGATTGGCAGAAGAATGGAAGCAAGAAGTATGGCGACGCCTATAGCGAGCGTCACAATCATAAAGGGCTCAATGAGTCCGACGAGCGTGTCTACTGCGTTGTTCACCTCACGGCGATAGAATCGCGCCATCGTCTCCAAGACGTGCGCCATATTGCCGGTCTCTTCCCCGATCTTGACCATCGCGACGACGATGCCGGGAATTTCCGGGTGCTTCCGGAGAGCTTCGGAAACCGGAAGGCCTCCCTTAACATCAGCGGCCGCGGCAATCAAAACCTTTTCATAGACAGCATCGCCCACGACAGAACCCGTTATCTCAAGCCCGCGCAGGATCTGCACGCCGCTTTTGAGCATCGTTGAGAGGTTGTCCGCAACGCGCGAGAGGAAGAGCTTCTTGTAGATTGCTCCGATGGCGGGAACTTGCATGCGCGCGCGGCTGAACATTTCGCGGCCCACAGGCGTGCGGTAAAAGCGGTAGAGAAAGACACCAGCGATGAGAAGAAGTATCATGATGAGCAAGATGTAGCGCGTAAGAAAGTTGCTCAAGCCAATTACAATCTTCGTGTAAATGGGAACGTTCTGCCCGAGCTCCTCGAGGAGCGTCGCGAGATTCGGGATCACGAGCGTCATCATGAGAGTCATCACGACAATGAACGTTGCCGTGATAAATGCGGGGTAAATCAAGGCATTCTTAGCTTTTTGCGTGATCTCGTAGTTGCGGTCGAGGTAATCAGCGAGAAACGAGAATGTCTCGTCGAGCTTCCCCGCTTCTTCACCGGCGCGAACCATGTTGACGTAAAATGGAGAGAAAACATCCGGGTGTTGCGAGAGTGCTGCCGATATGGAAGAACCGCTCTGGATGTCATTGGCAACCGACGAGAGCTTTTCCGCAAGCTTCGGCGTACGCGCTTCCGCAGCAAGAAGACGGAAGGCGCGCAGGGCGGATACCTGCGCTTCGAAGAGCGTCGTGATCTGACGAGAGACCATCACGATGTCCGCGTTCGTGACGCGATCGAAGAACGAGATACGCGTCCACGCGCTTATTTTTTCCTTCTCCGGCTCTATAGAGGAAATGACGAGACCTCTTCTCTGGAGAGCTGTAATAGCGACATCGATGGTGACAGCATCGATCGTGCCTTGCCGCTCTGCGCCATTGCTGTCGGATGCCTTGTACGTGAACAGGGCCATAGACTAGAGAACAGAAAACAGTGAACGGTGAACAGAAAAATTCTGGGGCGTCTGCTGTTCTCTGTTCTCTGTTCTCTGTTCGCTCATAGGAGCTTTTGTAGAACATTCGGATTCAGTGAGAACTGGTAGGCACTCTCGACGGTAATCTCCCCGCGCGCCACGAGCTCGGCGAGCGAGCGATTCATGTCGATCATCCCTTCGGACGAGCCGGTTTCGATAACGGTGGGTATCTCGTGAGTACGACGTTCGCGGATGAGGTTGGCAACGGCCTTGTTGTTCATGAGAAGTTCGTAGGCAGGAATGAGTCCGCCGGAAACACGAGGGAGAAGACGCTGGGAGAAGATGCCGGCGAGCGAGGAGGCGAGCTGCAAGCGGATCTGGTCTTGCTGCGAAGCAGGGAATGTATCGATGATACGATCGACTGTCTGCGCCGCATCATTCGTGTGCATCGTCGAAAAGACAAGGTGGCCCGTTTCCGCTGCGGTCACTGCGGCTGCCATAGTCTCCGGTCCTCGCATCTCCCCCACGAGGAGGACGTCGATGTCCTGTCGAAAGGCAGCTTGGAGAGCGGTTGCGAAATCTCGCGTGTCGATGCGGACTTCACGTTGATCGATAAGTGATTGCTTCGGCTCGAAGACATACTCGATCGGATCTTCTATCGTCACGATATGCTCCATGCGCTCGGTGTTAATGAGCTCGACAAGTGAGGCGAGCGTTGTCGTCTTTCCCTGCCCCACCGGCCCCACAACGAGGAAAAATCCCTGCGTTTTCCTTGCGAACGTGGTGAGTACATCGGGAAGATTCAGCTCCTGTACCGATCGGATTATCTTCGGGATAAGCCGAAGCGCTATAGAAATGGAGCCGCGCTGAAAGAACGCGTTCCCGCGGAAGCGATTTTTGTCCTCGCTCTCATAAGCAAAATCGATCTCCTTCTCCTGCAGAAACCGCTTTTCCTGATCAGGAGAGATAAGCGTCTTCAAAAATCCGAGTGTGTCTTCGGGCGAGAGCACCGGTTCTTTGAGCATCGGCATCAGGATCCCGGAGACGCGAATCGTGGGATGCGCGCCCGCCGAGAAGTGCAGGTCGCTTCCTCCCTCGTGCGAAAGCACGTTAATGTATTTTTTTAAAGTCGCCGCGTAGTCGATCGCCATAGGGATTGTTTATTGTATCGCACTTTTAGATATCACCTCTTCTTTTTTGCGATTTCTTCACCAACCGCCTGAACAACCTCTGAAGGGATCATGCTCGCTTTTACAATGTAGCGATGCACGCCCAGGCGTTCGGCCTTCGTCTTCTCGGCTGGGTCACTCATGTTCGTAAGCGCGATGAGGGTTGCTCCGGGAGCAAGGTGGTTCTGCGATAGCTCGTTCAGAAATGAAAAGCCGTCTCGCTCTGGCATCGTGATGTCGAAGACAATGGCGTCAGGCGAGAAACCGGCCCTCAAGGCTGCGAGCGCCTCGGCAACCGAAAGGCACGTCTGCATGGTGTACCCGGCTGCAGCGAACTTCATGCTGTACATGTCAGCCAGGAACTTGTCGTCGTCCACAAAGAGCACGTTTCCTTTCGTTGTCTCGGTCATACGCTTTCAGGTTGCTCCTTATTCTCCTTCTCCTTCGTGACAGGAGCGGCGGCGGATTCATCCTCTCCCAAGAGGAGCGCGGAGAGCGTGTTCACCTCCGAATACGGTATGAGTTTATTGAACGCCTTCATGAGCGCGTCCTCGCGCATCGTGAGCATGCCCTCCTCTCGCGCTGCCTGCCAAATGCGAGATTCCACTGGATTGTCGAGAATGATTCGCTCGATATCGCGTGACATCTCAAGCACTTCAAAAACTGCCATGCGCCCCCGCAAGCCGGTGGGGGAGGTTGCCGTTCGGGCTGGCTCCCACACCTTCTGCGGGATTTTGAAGCGATATTTCGCGGGAAGAGACGAGAGGCCAGTCTCAATCGCTTTGCGATCGCTCGGTGAGAGCTCGACTTCCTGTCCGCCATCCTCCACAAGCGTCCGCACGAGGCGTTGCGCGATCGAAAGTATCAGCACGGGTGGAATGAGGTAGGGTTCAACGCCCATGTCGATGAGGCGCGGTATCGTGCCCACCGCATCGTTCGTGTGAATGGTCGAGAGCACGAGGTGGCCAGTCAAGGCCGCTTGGATCGCGAGTTTTGCCGTTTCCCCATCGCGGATCTCACCGACCATAATAATATCCGGGTCCTGCCGTAGCGTCGTCCGGAGACCGTTGGCGAAGGAGTAGCCGATCTCCGGCCGCACTTGCGATTGCGTCACCCCATCGATGAAATATTCGATCGGATCTTCGAGCGAGAGCACGTTCTTGTGTTCGCGATCCACCTCGGAAAGCATTGAGTAGAGCGTTGTCGATTTGCCGCTTCCTGTCGGGCCCGAGATGAGAATGAGTCCATGCGGTCGCGCGATGCCGTTCCTCACGAGCTGTACGTTTCGCTCCGTGAGCCCGATCTTGTCGAGTGGGATAAAGCCTTGATCGCGATCGAGGATACGTATCTCCACTTTTTCTCCGTAATATGAAGGAAACGTGGAGACACGGAAGTCGATTGCGCGCCCGTCGATCGAAGCCGAAAAGCGTCCGTCCTGCGGCTTTCGCTGCTCGTCGAGCCGGATCGAGGCAAGTACCTTGATTCGCGCGATCAGAGGACGGAGCGTTGCGGAAGGGAGTACAACGCTTGTG
>CAYRQI010000008.1:13960-21312 GCA_964426425.1 uncultured Candidatus Saccharibacteria bacterium
GTCGACGCGGTAGCGGACACGCACGCCGCGGGCATGCGGTTCGATGTGCACATCGGAAGCGTGTCCATCGATTGCATAGCGGAGAATGGTCGAGACGATCTTGATAGTCGGCGCGTCTTCCTGGAGGTTCCTCTCAAGACTCGTTCCGGGTTGCGAAAGAGCCGGATCATCAAGGTCCAAAGGCGCCATTTCTCCCTCCGCGACACGCGTCAATTTTTGCTCGGTTTGCAGATCGGTGATCGCGCGATCGACCTCTCCACCGAGACCTTTGTACATCCGCAGGATGTTGTCGAAATCTGCCTGCGATATCTGGTAGACCTTGAACGGCATGCCGGTGCCGCGCGCAATGAAGTTCAGCGCGTCGAAGCCGCCGATGTCATCGGGATCGACCATGCCGACCTCTAAGACGCCATCCACGACGCCAAGAGGCGCAAGCTTGTAGTGCTCCGCCGATTCCTGCGGGATGTAGCGAAGCACTTCGTAGGGAACCTTCGAGTCGCCGAGGCTCCGCACGGGCGCACCGAGGGAGGGAGTGGACGTCCCGGCAGCAATGGTTTGTGTCGGCATATCGTCTCTAACGTTGCGGGAAGAGTTCTTTCCCCGGGGTCGTGCTTGTCGAGTTATACGAAGCGGGCAGGAATGGGTTTGGCCGCCCCACGGGCTCTGGAATAATTTGCGTCCCAAAGTCCTGCAACTCTTGAAACGCGGGATCAGAGAATATGGTTCCAGAAAGGGAAACGGCACGTAGCTGCAGGAGCGTCCCGACAAGTTCTTTGTCGACGACATTGCCACCTTGAGCGTCCCTAGTGGTAAGAAGCGCATCGTCCTGTGGCGCATCCGAGAGAAACCACCACGCGCCGATTATGACAAGCACTGCCACGCCGACGAATACGTACAGTTTGTATTGCGAAAAAAGTTGCGTCATATCACTTGAGCCAGTATGTCCTCACGGTGATGTCATAACGATAGCGCGGCTCTTGCCCGGGTTTGTTGTCACTTCCTTCCTGCAAGCTCAAACTTACCAAGTCGACAATACGTAGACTTCGCTCGAGATCTTCGATAAACCCTCTGAAATCCGCATACGTGCCGTGCGCCGCAAACTTGAGCGTGAGCGACTGGAATTTCTCCCTTCCGCTTCCGATTGCACCGATCGCGCCTTTTTCCTGGGTCGCCGTGGGGTTCGAGAGAGTGACATTCTGGAGTGCCATGCCGTGTCGGCCCGCCAAGTTGTCGAGATCGAGGACAAGCCGCACGTTGTCCACGTGGTCCGGGAGGAGCTTATGGAGCCGATCGATGTCGGCAGGATTGAAGGCATTGTAGCGCGAGAGAAGCGATTGCTTCAGGGCCTGCAACTCCGCGGCTTTCTCGAGCGCCTGGTTGTACTCACCGACCTCCAATTCGAGCGCAAGGACCTGGTCGTACGTCGGCTGCGTATAGAACATGAGCACGCCTCCTGCGATCGCGAGTGCTGCGACTGAAAGAATGAGTTTTGTCATAGGCTGCTTTCTCCTTCACCCTGAAACATCTCCTCCTGAAGCGGCTGCGAAGCGGGCGCGTTGAAGGGAAATGCTTGTTGGGGTACCACAGCGCTTGCCGGTGGAGTAACGACAAGTTGTGCGAAATTGATCGCGAGAGGATTAACGTTCGCGGAAAGGCTGAAATGAACCCCATCGATCTCACGATTGATGTTGGAAAAGATGGGACTTCCAAGTACGCCGCCTTTGGAGAACAGGTCGGCCTGCAGTGCAATGCCGTTGACGCTGCCCGCGACCCCGTCCATCCGCACCGCAATGTTTTCGGCGTCAGTCACCTCAAAGTCGAGCGAAGTGAAACCGACCGAGCCGATCGTGGTCTGCTCGAGCATTTCGAAAACTGCCGAAGGAGCGATGTGCTTCTCAAGTATCTCGCCTGCGGCGCGCATACGGTCATCGAGCCGTGTCAGCTCCGCAATGAGCGAAGGCTCGAACGCCGCCTTCGCGCGTTCGAGCTGCTCTATCTTGGAGTTCGCACTCGCGGAAAGGTACTCGCGATAGAGAAAGACGCCGACCGCAAGCGCGATCGAGGCGACAAAGAGTACGATCGAGGCAAGCGCAAAGAGATCCGCAAGACCCTTGCCGCTTCCGCGCGGAGGAGAGGGTGCAACAGTCACATCATGCGGAATGAAGCTCTGCGGCGCGTTTACGTTTGGCATATTACGTGCTCTTCAATTTGCGGAGGACGAGACCGACACAAACCGAAAACCCCGGGCCTATCTCCCGCAGCACATCCGCGAGAAAGGCCGGCGCCTCCGTACGGGCAAAGGGATCCGCGATCACAACGTCAGTGCTCAAGGATTGCTTAGCCTCCCCCAAAAGGCCGGGGAGCGATGCGCCGCCACCAGTCAAAACGATGCGCGACACATTCTTATTGTATCGCTGCCCGTAGCTCAATACTACCCGATTCACCTCCGAAAAGAGACGTGAGAGTGTTGATAACAGCGCGGATTTGATGCGGTCGTTCTCGTCGGCCGAGTAGGCGGAAGAGTCCTGCAGCCCCCGCTCGCGCTTCACCCGCTCCGCTTTCTCAAAATCCCAATTGAGAGAACGGGCGAGTGTCTCCGTCATTTGCTGGCCGCCTGTCGATATAAGGTGCGTGAGCCGCACGATACCGCGCTCGACGATGTACATCTTGGTTGTGGATGCGCCGATGTCGACGACCAAAACAGGTGCGATACCATGAGAAAGCGAAGAGCGTATCGCGCCGAAGATCTCGATCTCATAGTAGTCAATGTGAATGCCGGCCGTTCTCGCAATAGTCTGAAAGCCGCTTACTGCATCGTTGTGAATGGCAACAAGAAGCACCTCCGTACCCTTAGGCTTTTTCGGCTGGACCTGCACGCGATCGAAGGCGCTCATCTCCTCCTCGTCCTCTGGAATTACGAACCAATCGAGCGTCACTTCGGAAACGGGAACCGGGATATATTTGCGCGCTTCGATCGGGACCATTCGCTTCAGAGTTCCTTCATCTACCTTTGGAAATTCGAGCACGGAGATGAGGCTCGAAGAAAATGGAATGGAAAGGCCGCCCGAACGCGCCGTAATATTCGCCTCCTTCATTAAGTCTATAAGCGCTTCGGCCGTCTTTTCTGGTGTGAGCTTCACCGCTTTGCCGACTGGCTGGCCGCCATAGGGTCCGAGAGCGATTTCGCCGTAGGTCTCGAGGATCGCCGAGCCGTGAGAAGCGCGCAGCTGCACGACTTTTACCGCACTCGTGCCGATATCAATTCCCAAAAAACTCCCTTCTCCTCCGCCGCCAAAGGCGGAAGAAATTTTTTGCGTGATGTTCGAGAGTGACAACGTCATTGAGTTCAATTATATCACCCTCTATCACGCGATTTGGTCAATTTTGGCGGCCAGTATGAAATCATTTTCGCTTAGTCCTTTGATCGCGTGGGTCGAGAGTTCCACCTTCACCTTCCCCCACGAAACGAAAAGAGTGGGATGATGTCCTTCCGCCTCTGCAATCGACGTTATTTTATTCGCGAATTCCATCGCCTGTACGAAATTCTTGAAGACGAACTCTTTCGAGATGTTCCTGCTGTCCGACGAGAGCGACCACCCGTTCAGCTCTTTAAGAAGCGGCTCAATCGCATGCCTCGCGAGAGGCGCAACCCCACCCTCGCAGGGAACGCAGCGTTTTTGGGCCAAATCCATGCAAGAATAATACCACTATGGGCTTACTGAAGATGCTCGAGACCGTGTTCGACATAGTTCTGCCCCTGCGTGCACGCACGGCGCGCACGAAAGAGCGGACATTCGAAGACATCCCGCTTGCGCCCGCGGCGCACGACCTTTTGGGCGCGCGGATCACAACCCTAATGGAGTACCAGAACCCGGCTGTTCGGGACCTTATCCGCTCGCTCAAGTACGACGGATCCACGCATGCCGCCAAACTTGCGGCTGCTCTCCTTGCAGACTATCTGCGCGAAGAAATCGCTTCTTCGCACACGTTCAGCGCGAGAAAGATTCTCATTGTCCCCGTGCCGCTCCACAAGAGCCGTGTGCGCGAGCGCGGATGGAATCAAGTAGAATTCGTCTTGAAAGCATTGCCGAAAGAGTTCCGCGATGGAACACTCGCGAGATTCATGCCCCACGTACTCACACGAACGAGAGTGACAAAACCGCAGACGCGACTCTCCCGCCCGGAGCGCCTTTCGAACGTCGCCGGAGCGTTCGCGTGCCCCGTCGAGAAAGCCGTTCACAACACTCACATATTTCTCATCGACGACGTAACGACAACAGGCGCAACACTCGCGCATGCTGCCACGCCGCTCCGCCGCGCGGGCGCTTCCGTGACACTTCTCGCCCTCGCACGCGCTTGATAAGATTGCCGCATGAGATTCGGCACACCGCTGAAGCCTTCTGCGATAAAAATTCTCCTTCTCGGTTCGGGCGAGCTCGGCAAAGAAGTCGCGATCGAGGCGATGCGGCTCGGATGCGAGGTTGTTGCGTGCGATCGCTATGAACACGCACCCGCGCAGCAGATTGCGCACCGCCACTACGTCTTCCCCATGCTCGACGGCGCAAAAGTGCGTGAGATCGTCGAAAAGGAAAAGCCGACATACATCATCCCGGAGATCGAAGCAATCGCGACGCCGACACTCGTTGAATTGGAAAAAGAAGGTTGGACAGTCATTCCGACGGCGCGCGCGGCGCGGCTCACGATGGATCGCGAGGGCATCCGCCAGCTCGCGGCGGAAGAGCTCAAATTGCCAACATCGCCCTATCGCTTCGCCTCGTCGCTCGAAGAGCTAAAAAAAGGGGCGGCCGACGTCGGCTTCCCCTGCTTCGTAAAGCCGACGATGTCTTCCTCCGGTCACGGGCAGAGCAAGATTGAGAAAGAAAGCGATATAGAGAAAGCATGGCAATTCGCTCTTGCAGCGGCCCGCGGCAAGACAGGCAGCGTTATCGTTGAAGGTGAAATTGAGTTTGACTCCGAGATAACGCTTCTTACGGTACGCCACGCTGGCGGTATATCATTTTGCGCGCCGGTCGGACATATCCAAATTGCAGGCGATTACCGCGAAAGCTGGCAGCCGCACAAAATGAACGACGTGCAGCTCAAGAAAGCACGCTCGATCGGAAAGAAAATAGTCAATGAGCTGTGTGGCAAGAACGGTCGTGGCATCTTCGGCTGCGAGCTTTTCATCAAAGGCAATGATGTTTATTTTTCTGAAATTTCGCCGCGCCCGCACGATACCGGTATGGTGACAATGGTTTCGCAGACAATGAGTGAGATGGAACTGCACATGCGCGCCATTCTCGGATTGCCCATTCCCTCTATTCCCTGTATAGCGGGAGCATCTGTCGCGATCCTTGCCGAAGGCGATATGAAAAATCCGACGTATGAAGGAATCGAGGAAGCGCTGAAAGAATCAGGTACGTGGGTGCGTATATTCGGGAAGCCCGAAGTGGTCAAACATCGCCGTATGGGCGTCGTTCTCGCCATCGCGGAGACGGTCGAAGAAGCGCGCACAAAAGCGAAGCGGGCAGCAGCAAAAATCAAAGTGATCGAGGGTTAGATTCTTGTTGCTCGATCGAACTCTTTGGGCGTCAGTAGTTTCCTTTCGAGCACAACTTCACGCAGGGTTTTGCCGGTGGCGACCGCTTCTTTGACGCACTCTGCTGCTTTGTCGTAGCCGATAACCGGGTTGAGAAGCGTCGCGTAGGCGGTGGATCTTTCGAGATGCTCTTTAATGCGCGGCTTGTTCGCCTCAATGCCGGCGACGCACTTTCGCGCGAATTGCTCGATCATTTCCGCAGAGAGTTTCAGTGATTCGATAAGACGGTCGGTGATCACCGGCATCATCACACCAAGCTCGAGCTGCGCGCCTTCGCACGCTTTTTCGATCGTGAGGTTGTTACCGGAAACGAGGTAGTAGAGCTGCGAGAGCGCTTCGGGCAAAACAGGATTCACCTTCCCCGGCATTATGGAGGAGCCGGCCTGTAATTCAGGAAGAACTAGTTCGCCAAATCCACCTTTCGGACCGCTCGAAAGAAGGCGAAAATCGCCCGCAATCTTCGAGAGATCTGCGCAAAGCGCCGTGAGCGCTTGCGAGATGACGAGAAAATCCGTCACGCTCGCCGTTTGCGACATGAGGTTCTTCGCCGGCTTCAGTGGAAGGTTCGTCACCTTCTGCAATTCTCGATACAGAAGACTTTTATATTTCGGTGAGACGTTAATGGAATTCCCCACCGCACTTCCGCCGAGGCTAAGCTCCAAGAGATACCGGCGCGCTTCGCGTATCCCTTCCCGTCTGCGCTTGATAGTCTCCACGTACGAGGCAAACTCGTCGCCCAAGGTCATCGGCACGGCGTCCTGCATGTGCGTGCGTCCGAGCTTTTGGATTTTCGCGAACTGCTTCGCTTTCTTTCCGAACCCCGCGATCAGAATATCGAGAGAATCGTCAAGCGTATCGACGAAACGAATAGCGGTGATCTTCAGGGCCGAAGGCATCACGTCGTTGGTGGAGTGCGACATGTTCACGTGGTCATTGGGATGCACGACAACTTTTCCCTTCAAGATCTCAGTCGCACAATGTGCAACGACCTCGTTTACGTTCATGTGATTGGAGGTACCCATACCGCCTTGGAACGAAGGCAGAACGAACTGGTCGTCGAGCTTCCCTTTCAAGACTTCTTCGCATGCGCGAACTATCGCCGCCGCGCGCCGCGAATCGAGCTCCCCCGCCGCCGCATGCGCCCGCGCCGCAGCACTCTTTATCTCGACGATCGTATAGATGAACTCTCTATATGTTTTCCGAAAATCAAACGGAAAATTTTGCATCGCCTTTTCCGTCTGCACTCCGTAGTATTTCTTGACCATATAAGTAACTTGGTATCTATTGCCCCGCATTCTACTCATATTGGCTATCTTCGCCATATCCCCACATTTGTCTCGACCGAGACATCATTGGGGATATGCGTTGTATGCTGTATTGCAATGGGAAAGTTGGAATCAGAAGCAAAAAGAACGCGCAGGATCGGCTACGTGCAGCAAGCAATTCTCGGAACCGTGGCAGTTGCGGGAATTCTTGCGGTCGCCATGGTCGCACCAAATATCTTCCAGGCAATACCAAGACTGGCTGGCAAGAAGTACAAATCCGCTTTCCGTATTCGCTCTGCCCTTGGACGCCTCGCTGATAATGGATATGTCCGCTTCATTGAACAAAGAGGAAAGAAGCATGCAGAAATAACAGATAAAGGACGGCGGGCTCTTGCATTTGAAGAGCAGCGAGTAGGCCTTGCGACACGAACTAAGCGACGGTGGGACAAACGGTGGAGAATGGTCATCTTCGACATTCCAGAGAAGTA
>CAYRQI010000008.1:21322-22390 GCA_964426425.1 uncultured Candidatus Saccharibacteria bacterium
GAGCATGCGCGTGCATCTACGCAGAACCGTGAAGAGCCTTGGGTTTTTCCGATTGCAGGACAGTGTATGGGTCTTCCCTTACGATTGCGAGGACTTCGTTGCGCTTCTCAAGGCAGATCTGCGCGTTGGAAAAAACGCTCTGTACGTCATCGTCGAGAAAATCGAGAACGACAAGCACCTCAAAGAACATTTCGGCCTACAATAAAAATATTCCCTTGGATGTCTCGGTAGAGACAATTATGGGGATGTTCTCAAACCATGGATTATATAGGCATTGAAAGGGTTCGCTCGTTCGAGTACGATACGCAGGCAAGGAGAGGTGGCTGAGTGGTCTAAAGCGGCACGGTGCTAACGTGTTGTTCGGGTAACACCGGACCGTGGGTTCGAATCCCACCCTCTCCGCCAATTTGTACTTTCAGCAAAATCGTAAGAAGTTGCCTCGGCGCGTTGCGCCTCGGCATGGTATTTCCCCGCGAGAATCCAAGCATTTTTGAGGGGGAACGAAAGCGTCCGCTCGGCAATGCGGAAGTTCCTGTGCGAAAGCACAGAGAAAACGAAGTTTTCAGAACCAATCTTTTTTCTTTCGCCAAAGGCGAAAGGTTGAGCGTATTTTTCTTTGATTGCCCAAAAGCCAATCTAAAAGCGATATGGACAACATAAATTTACAAACCAAAAAGATTTTTCTCTATGCTCGTAAATCCACGGACGAGCCAGAGCGACAAGTGCTTTCCATAGAGGCGCAAATGTTTGAATTGCGAGAATACGCCAAAAAAGAAAACCTGAATATCGTCCGTGAATTTGTGGAAAGCAAAACCGCCAAAGAACCGGGCAGAGATATTTTTAACGATATGGTGGCAAGCATAGAGAAAAATGAAGCGGAAGGAATTTTAGCGTGGCACCCTGACAGATTGGCGAGAAATAGCATAGACGGCGGAAGAATAATTTATCTTGTTGATACTGGCAAAATAACCACGCTAAAATTCCCTACTTTTTGGTTTGATCCGACACCACAAGGAAAATTTATGTTGTCCATTGCTTTTGGGCAATCAAAATATTATGTGGATAATC
>CAYRQI010000008.1:22421-22837 GCA_964426425.1 uncultured Candidatus Saccharibacteria bacterium
AAAGAGGGGTATTCGCCAGAAATTACGAAATGGAATATGGCCCGCTTGGGCGCCACTTGGCTATGTGAACGATAAAAATGCACGCTGTATCGCCGTGGACAAAGAAAAGGCGAAATATATCAAGCGGGCTTTTGAAATGTATGCAACTGGCGAATACCCCCTCGCTCAAATCCGAAAGATTATCAATTCCTTGGGCTTGGTTGGCAAGAAAGGCAAAATGCTTTCCGTCTCCAACTATCAATATATGCTCAAACACAAAATCTACTATGGCGTTATTGATTATAATGGCGAATTGTATGACGGAAAGCATGAACCGATTATTACAAAGAAACTTTTTGATTCCGTTCAAGAAGTGATGGCGAAAAAATCCAAACCGAAAACGCCACAACTCAAACCGTATGTGTATAGAGGATTTT
>CAYRQI010000009.1:0-1619 GCA_964426425.1 uncultured Candidatus Saccharibacteria bacterium
TTTGGTCCGTTCCCAGAAGGTGGTTCTTTGAAGGAAGCGCTGCGGATCGTCCGGAAGATTTTTCCGTATGCTGATACATGTAAAGCAGGAGAGGGGAAACCGTGCTTCAACAGACAGATAGGACTTTGTCCGGGAGTGTGCAGCGGAGAGGTGACGAAGGAAGAATACGCACAGACCATACGGAACATCAAAGATCTGTTCTCCGGCACATTCAAGGGTCTCAAGCAGCGGCTTGCCCGCGAGATGGGAGATGCGGCGAGGAAAGAACGTTTCGAAGAAGCCGAGAAACTGCGCCGGCAGATTTCAGCGCTCGAACACGTACGCGATGTGTCGCTCTTGAAGAACGAAAGGTTTGTTTCTTCAGGCGGGTGGCACCTGCCTGCCGGCAGGCAGGCGCGCATTGAAGCCTTTGATGTCGCGCACACCGCTGGAGCGGAGACCGTGGCCGTGATGACGGTCATCGATAATGGAGAGCCGTTGAAAGCGGCATATCGGAAGTTCAAAATTCATACAGCCGGCAACGACGACGTCGCTGCCTTGAAAGAGGCGCTCTCACGCCGGCTCAATCATCCCGAGTGGTCGTTGCCGCGCGTCATAGTTATCGACGGGGGAAAGGCGCAGGTGAGCGCGGCCGGAAGTGTTTTGAAGAGCGCCGGTCTCTTGATACCGGTCGTCGGCGTCGTGAAAGACGAATTCCACCGGCCGCAGCGTCTCATCGGGGACGAGCGCGCTATTCAAGCCTACGAGCGGGACATTTTGCTCGCGAACAGCGAATCACATCGATTCGCTATCGGATTTCATCGCGAACGGCGGCGAAGGAGTCTCATGTAATGGTATACTGGGCGACATGGCGCGCACGATCGTCGGCGTCTTGAGGGGAGGCACGTCGAGTGAGTATCCGTTTTCTCTGAAAACGGGAGCGGCGGTCATGGCAGCCCTACCTCAAGATCGCTACGACACGCGCGACATACTCATCGACAAGCATGGAACGTGGCACGCGCGCGGGATGCCCAGTACCCCCATTCACGCGCTCACGCAGGTGGATGTCGTATTGAACGCGCTTCACGGCGGTGTCGGTGAGGACGGAACTGTGCAGCGGATATTGGATCGGGCTGGTGTTCCCTATGCGGGTTCGCGCGCGCTCCCTGCGGGCCTCTCTCTCAACAAGATCCGTGCACGTGAAGTTCTCGCGACGGCAAGAATACCGATGCCGCGTGCCGTCGCTTTTACGCTGCACAACCAAATGAACACACGCGAAATGGCGGATGCCGTTTTTTCACTTTTTGGCCCGCCATATATCGTGAAGCCTCCGGCGGAGGGTTCTTCGCGAGGCATTCGGTACGTGGCGACGTTCGCGTCCTTGCCCGAGACGATCGGTGACGTGCTCGATGAGTTTGGCGCCGCGCTCATTGAAGAGTACCTGCTCGGCGATCATGCGACTGTTGGCGTTATCGAAGACTTTCGGGGTGAGTCGCTCTATGCGCTCCCTGCGGCGCACATCGACATGCCGCGCGGGATGCTCTATTTCGATCCGTATCGAGAAGATGGCGCGCGCCACCTTGTCCCGAGCCGCTTTTCGCACGAGCTGAAGGACACAATCGCGGATGTCGCGCGGAAGG
>CAYRQI010000009.1:1629-7120 GCA_964426425.1 uncultured Candidatus Saccharibacteria bacterium
TCGTGTGCTCGAGCTTGCACATTATTCTGATGCGGATTTTGTGGTGACGCGTCGCGGCCTGTATCTTCTCGAAGTGAATGCCTCGCCAATGCTCCACGAAGACGCCGCTTTTCCAAAAATGCTCGAAGCCGTCGGCTCGTCACTCACAGAATTCTTGGAGCACGTTATTGTGTTGGCGAGGAATCCATAGCGGGCCAGTAGTCCCTCACATGAAATCGTCTCATGTTCTATGTGTACGTACTGAAGAGTGCAAGGGACAACCTACTTTATATCGGCTACACCAGCGATTTGAAGCGACGTCTTGCTGAACATAATGAACGCCAAAGTAAGTCTACCCGCACTCGCACTCCGTTCCTTCTTGTGTATTATGAAGCCTACGCGTCAAGCTCTGACGCCAAGTATCGTGAACGTCAACTCAAGCGATTTTCCGGTGCTGCCACCCATCTTAAGAAGCGTATCAGGAATAGCTTGACGCAAGGCGATTTCATGTGAGGGGCCAGTAGTCCCTCACATGAAATCGTCTCATGTTCTATGTGTACGTACTGAAGAGTGCAAGGGACAACCTACTTTATATCGGCTACACCAGCGATTTGAAGCGACGTCTTGCTGAACATAATGAACGCCAAAGTAAGTCTACCCGCACTCGCACTCCGTTCCTTCTTGTGTATTATGAAGCCTACGCGTCAAGCTCTGACGCCAAGTATCGTGAACGTCAACTCAAGCGATTTTCCGGTGCTGCCACCCATCTTAAGAAGCGTATCAGGAATAGCTTGACGCAAGGCGATTTCATGTGAGGGGCCAGTAGTTCAGTGGCAGAATACCTCATTTGCAATGAGGAGGTCCGGGGTTCGATCCCCCGCTGGTCCACATTAATGGAAACTTGCTTTTGTTCTCATGTATGCGCTATGGAGCAGGTAGGATTTCGATGGAAACCTGTAACGGAGGTATGAGCCATGTACAGCAAAATGAAGCTGGTTTGCTGTTTCCTCGGTTCAAAAACCCATGTTCGGAGGGACAATAGGCCTGCTTTTCCCGAACCTTGAGCATTGTGCCAGATTGTTTTGCAATTCTTTGACGCTCTCTCGCGGTGGTATCATTGGTGCTAAACCTGCCCGCTGGCAGGCAGGGGTCGTTTTATAGGACTCTTGAGTGAAAACTCTATGGCGGAAAAACAGATTGGAACTGTCACGCACTGGTACGACAAGATCGGCGTTGCGGTCGTCAAACTCACGGGAAAACTCGCCAAGGGCGCGCGCATCAAGGTGAAAAAAGGAGAAGAGGAATTTGAGGACACGGTCTCTTCGCTCCAAATCAACCACAAAGACGTCGCGTCTGCAAAGAAAGGTGACGATGCGGCGATGAAGCTTTCACAGAAAGCAAAAGAGGGTGCGAGTATCTACCTCGTTGAGTAAAAGAAAAGGAAATCGCTCCGGTATTTGATGATCGTAAGGTGCGATATCCGAAAACAGCTACGTTGCGGCGCAATGCCACCCGCTCCGACGAAGAGACAGAAACGTTCTGCTCATCGCTCGAAGATCCGGAGCTCACCGATATCTGCCGTTCAACGAAAATGGCGTATTACGAGCAGTTTTGAATCGAGCGTGGCGGGTGGTAAGCTGCATGAATACAAATCATCGTCATGCGATATGGCCAAAATGGTGCAAGCGCTCACGTTGGACATTAAGAAGGATGGCTGGGAGAGGAGTAGAGGCTTTGTGATGCGTAAGGTTCCGATGCCGACTTTGGACGAAAAAAAGAATCCCGAGGACGCGCTCGCCGTCATTCTCAAGATGAAATACGCCGGCGTATGCGGCTCCGACCGTGGCCTGTGGCATCGTACCGCATTTAGAGATCTCGTGCACGATTCGCTGAAACGCGAGAAGAAAACCTTACGTGTCACTGGGCATGAATTTGTTGGCGAAATCATCGAGGTTGGCTCCATGGTGCAACGGCTCTACTACGATCAAGATGAAAAAAATCCTGCGAAAATCGAGAAGGGAAGTCTCGTTTCCGGCGATTCACACGTGACGTGCGGGCGCTGCTATCAATGCCGGATTGGCGAGGAGCATGTGTGTCTCAACGAAGCGATACTCGGTATTTCGATCGACGGTATCTTTGCCGAATATGTGAAGATCCCCGCCAAAAATCTCTGGGCTGTGGATACACGGCGCGTGCGACCGGAGATTGCGGCGATTTACGATCCATTTGGCAACGCCGTGCACGCGGCGACGAAGGTAGATATGCGCGGAGAGCGCGTCGCGATTTTTGGCGCAGGTCCAATTGGCATGTTTGCGATTCTCCTTGCCCGCAATTTCGGCGCGGCAAAAGTGATTGCCGTCGATATCAACCCCATGAATCTAACGATGGCAAAGGAACTGGGAGCGCACGAAACAATTGTTATAGCAAAAAAGGAGAAGAAAAACGCATACGACTATGATCCCGAGGTCGTTTCGAAGATCATGGAGCTCACCTATGGGAAGGGTGTGGACATTTCGATGGAAATGGCTGGTCCGTTCTCGTCCGTGAACAATTGCATCGAAAGTACCCGTAGGGGCGGAGATGTCATTCTCTTTGGCATTAAGGATGGCGACCTCACGATTCCGCGCTTTTCACCGCGCGTCATCGTGCGAGGTTTGACGCTCCACGGCGTCATTGGGCGCCAGATTTTCCGCACGTGGCAAATCGCACAGCGTGTCCTGAACGACAAGACAAATGGCATTCAGGAGAAGATTTGGAGCGTGATCCTCAAGGGTGGCAAGGGTACGGTGCTCGATTTCAAAACATTCACTCCTGAATCGTTCGAAAAGGCAATGAACGAACATCCGAAGATCCTTTTCAAAATCAACGGTTGATTATGTACGCTACGCTAAAACCACTATTGGAAGCAGAGTTGGCGGCGGCAAAAGAGAATGGGACGTATAAAGAGGAACGTGTCTTGCAATCGCCACAGGGGAGGGAAATTACGGTCGGCGGAAAGAAATACTTGAATTTCTGCGCGAACAACTATCTTGGGCTTTCTGGCACGTCGCTCATGGAAAAGGCCTCGGAGGAGGCGGTTAGAAGATGGGGCTACGGGCTTGCCTCGGTGCGCTTCATCTGCGGGACGCAGACGATCCATAAGGAACTCGAACGTGCGGTTGCGAAGCTTGTGGGACAGGAAGACGCAGTCCTCTATTCCTCGTGCTTTATGGCGAATGTCGGCCTCTTTCAGACCTTCTTTACCGAGGAAGATGCAATTCTCACCGATGAACTCAATCACGCTTCCATTATCGACGCGATCCGCCTCACCAAGAGCGGACGGCTCATCTACAAGCACATGGATATGGCGGATTTGAGGGATATGTTGGAAGGGACAAGGAACAAGAGATTCAGAGTTATCGCGACCGATGGTGTCTTTAGCATGGACGGCGATATTGCGCCCTTGAAGGAGATATGCGATCTCGCGGAGAAGTATGAGGCCTTGGTAATGGTTGATGACGCGCATGCAACCGGTGTCATGGGGAAGACGGGCGGTGGCACGCCCGAATACTGTGGCGTAGCGGATCGTGTTGATTTCATCACCGGGACTTTCGGAAAGGCGCTCGGCGGCGCGGGAGGGGCATTTACTGCCACACGCAAAGAAGCGGCGGAGTATTTGCGCAACCGCTCACGTACCTACCTTTTCTCAAACTCACTTGATACCGCGGTGACCGGCGCGTCACTTTGGTTGATTGGCTATTTGAAATCGCATCCTGAATATCGCGAGCGGCTCTGGGAGAACACAAGACTCTTTCGCGAACTTATGAAAAAGAAGGGCTTTTCTGTTCCTGACGCGCAGCATCCTATCACACCTATCATGCTTGGCGACGAAAAGAAGGCGACTGGTATGGCGAAAGCGCTCTTCGACGAAGGCATCTATGTTATTGGCTTCGCGTACCCCGTCGTGCCAAAAGGCAAAGCGCGCATCCGCGCGCAGATCTCCGCTGCGCACACGAAGGAGGACATCAAAATGGCCGTCGATAAATTCGCACTCGTAGGCAAAAAGTTCAGCGTCGTTTAGTTAATTATTACATCACCGATATTTACTATGTCTACCGGAGGTTTAACCTCCGGAGTTAAGGATATTTGTTGAGGTTATCTGATGTACTTTTTGTACCATGGTACAAAAAGTACATCAGGCCTTTTTTGTGAAGACGACGCTGAATTAATAGGGACGCTCTTTCTCCATCTCGTCCGAGTATTTCCCACGTGTAGCGAGAGAGTTCATTCTGGAACGGAAAAGGAGAATATCCTGGGCAGCCCTAACGTTCGCAGAAGGATTTTCTGCCCATTTCTTGAGTACAGGATTTTGGATGGCGCGCGAATAGGAGAAGGAGAGCGGCCATGGGTGCGGGCCCTTTTTGTTCATAGCGTCAAGATGCGCGGTCGCCTGTTCGTCGCCTTGGCCGCCGGAGAGGAAGACGATCCCCGCGAGATTCTTTGAGACTGTTGCATTGAGGACGCGGAGTGTCGCGTTAGCGACTTCTTCGACACTCGACTGCTTCGATGCATATTTCCCTGCAATCACCATGCTCGCTTTGAGAATAGTGCCTTCCGGCTCTACTCCCTGATGTGCGAGCTCCTCAAAAACCTCTTCGAGCGTTGTCTCGGTTACTTCGTAGCATTGCTCTATCGTATGATCGCCGTCAATGAGAACTTCCGGCTCTATGATGGGAACAATATCGGCTTCCTGACAGAGTGCGGCATAGCGCGCAAGCGCGTGCGCATTTGCAAAGATGCATGCCTCGGAGGGAATTCCGTCGCCGATCGTGATAACCGCGCGCCACTTGGCAAATGTTGCGCCGAGGGCTTTGTATTCCGCGAGACGTTCGCGAAGGCCGTCGAGACCTTCTGTTACTTTTTCTCCCGGATGAAGCGCGAGATCTTTCGCGCCAGCGTCTACTTTAATACCCGGAAGGATTCCTTTCTTGGAGAGGATCTCCGGCACTGGAACGCCATTGCTTCCTTTCTGTCGGATGGTTTCGTCGTAGAGAATAACGCCGCTGATGAATTGTTCGAGCCCCGGAGTTTCAAATATCATTGCGCGATATAGACGCCGATTTTCTTCTGTGCATTCGACTCCAACAGCATCGAATCGCTTCTTGCAGGTGCCTGAGCTCTCGTCCGCGGCAATAATTCCTTTTCCGGGAGCGACCATCTGTTTCGCTATTGATTTTAGTGTGTCCAGATCCATACCTCTTTATTACTAATGTACTTCCTACAAACTAAGTATTTAAGTGTCGCGTATTAATGTAGCGTATCGTCGGGGGATTTGAAGTCATTACGACAGAGTGGGTATTGGTATAGGACGCGCCAACCGTGACACCTTTCACGAGTGGCCCCGTCATGATACCAGTTGCCGTAAAACTCAAATCTTTACCGCGCGCGAGGTCCTGCGTCCGGAGGATCTTCGAGAAGTCGGTGATGCCGGCTTTATTGAGACGTTCCACGTGGCTTTGGTCTTTCGGCTTCC
>CAYRQI010000009.1:7130-18090 GCA_964426425.1 uncultured Candidatus Saccharibacteria bacterium
CCCCGCCGAGACAGCGAAGTGCTACCGCGGAAATAACGGCCTCGGCACTCCCGCCGATACCCATGAGTATGTCGACGGCCGAACTACCTTTGCAGGTCGCGATAGCCATTGCGATGTCGCCATCGGTAAAGAGCTGCACGCGCGCGCCCGTCGATCGCACTGCCGCGATGAGCGCTTCGTGGCGTGGTCGCTCGAGTATCGCGACGGTTATCTCCGGGACTTCCTTGCCGAGGGCCGCGGCGACTTTTTGTATGTTCTCGGCAGGCGTCGAATCGATGTCGATCACCGACGCCGCAGCGGGGCCGACGGCGATTTTCTCCATATATGAATCGGCGGCACGGTACAGCGAGCCTTCCGGCCCTGTTGCGATGACCGAGAGTGCATTGGAACGACCACATGCCACTGAATCCGTGCATTCGAGCGGATCAACCGCGATGTCAAACCGCGTTCCGGTGCCTCGGCCGAGTTTTTCGCCGATGTAGAGTTCCGCCGCTTCGTCTTTCGCCCCCTCGCCGATCACGATCTCCCCGCTGAAATCGATCGTGTTGAAGTATTCACGCATCGCGTCCACTGCTGCCTGATCGGCCGCTTTCGCATCTCCCCGCCCGATCCAGTGCGATGCGGCGATGGCGCCGACTTCAGTCACGCGCACGAATTCGAGTGCGACATTGGCGAAGAGTGACGAGGCATTTTTTTCCGCCATGTGGCTCTAGTATACCGCCATAACCCAATCAGTGCTATCGCGATATCCATGGCACAGTGGAGAAAAGGACAACGCAACCAACGAGCGTTTCAATTGTACGCTCTAGGAGGAATTCATCGCGATGGGGAACATGATCATCGATAATGTACCCTTCTAGTACATCCTATTGACAAGAATCCTGGATGCTTCATAATGCTTGTGAATGTAAGTTTCCAGTGCTTGGCTAGGGTGACCGACGCAGAAGCAGGGAAGGTTGGTTTACATTACCTTAGTTAAAGCAAGACATAGCAACATGGCAAAGAAGTTGTACGTTGGTGGGTTGCCCTACAAAACCACCGAAGGAGAGCTGCGCGATGCGTTCGCGCAGGCTGGAACTATTTCGAGTGCCGTCATCATCATGGATAAGATGAGCGGACGCTCGAAGGGTTTCGGCTTTGTTGAATTTGCTTCCGATGACGACGCTGCGAAGGCGATCGACATGTGGAATGGCAAAGATTTCGGCGGTCGGACGCTCACCGTGAATGAAGCTCGGCCGATGGAGCCGCGCCGCGATTTTCGCGGAGGCGGCAACGGCGGTGGTAGAGGCGGTAGATGGTAGGGATAGGTTGTAGTGAGTAGTGCGTAGTGAGTAGTGAAATGCGCACGAATACGAGAAGCGGCGAGCCGAGAGGCTTGCCGCTTCTCGCTACTAACTACTAACTATTTTCTACTAACTATCCAATAGCTATCCACACGGCGCGAACCGCAGGTCGATTTTTCGTTCATACTGTTCATATGGGTCTGCGCATCGTGTCGCTCTTAGGATGGGGGATTGTTATCTACGCGGTGATGTTTTTGCTCGCGCACTATCCGCATTATCCGCATTTCAGCAGATTTAGTACTTCTACGCCGGTGTGATGCATTCTTCGCTTCACGCGCATCGTTTTCTTCTTCGCGTCGGGCTCTCGCTCGCGCATGTGTTTTCGTGGGTATTTATCTTCGAATATTTCTACCTCCTTTCAGGAAGCATGGCGCGAGCACTTGGGGGAGTGGTTCTTCTCTACTGTCTCGCCCAATTCATCGTCATTGTTGCAACGCCCGTATCTGCTGCGCACCTTACGCGTGGTGTGCGTCGATCGCTTGTCTTTGGAGCGCTTGTTGCCGGGTGCGCGTTCGCCGTACTCGGCGCATCGTTTAGCGGCTACTTCAAGGAGCCGACTCTGTGGGGTGTCGTACTCTTTGCCGTCCTGCTTGGCCTCTATCGAGCACTCTACTGGATGCCGTATACGCTCGTGAGCGCGAGACCAAACTCTACCACGCATATACGCACCTATTTTGAAGTTCTGCTTGCGCTCATGCCGCTTTTCGCCGGCTTCACGCTGTCCGGAATGCAGTTTGCCCCTGCGCGACTCCTCTTTGGAGGGGCAGCGTTCATGGTGCTTTCAGCGATCATTGCGTATTTCGTTCCGGACACGCGCGAGCGTTTCTCGTGGTCCTATGTGTATGCGTTCAAGCAGCTTTTGCGAAGAAAAAATCATGGTCTCGTCCTTCGATCGCTTCTGGAGGGAATGCAGGGCGCCGCGCTCTTTCTCCTCTGGCCGCTCGCCATCTTTCTCATCGTCGAGTGGTCGTATGGTATGCTCGGCCTTGTTTTCAGCGTGACTCTGCTCGCCATTCTTCTCCTGCGACGGGCATACCTCCGGTTTTCTCGATTTGCCGGTATCCATGATTCGTTGATTGTGTGTACAGTCGTTGCTATTTCAGGTTGGGTCGCGAGACTCGCTGCGGGAACACCGGCGGGCATCGTCATTGCAGATGTGTACTCGTATTCGACGCTTCCCGAGCGCGGCACCTGTGCCGAACCAACCACCTTCGAGCACGTAAGCGACAAGGGGGTTTTTCTCGACGAATACACCGTGCTCAAAGAAATCGCGCTCGCGTTCGGGCGCATTATGCTCTGCGTTATCGTATTCTTCCTCGCGCTGGTATTCGCGCTCCCTGTCGTTTTTGCGATAGCGCTCGGTGTCGCGGCCGCCGCTTCGGGTATCTCGGTCTTGGTTGCACGTCGTAGTCTCACTCCTGCATACTAGAGCGCATGCATCGGGTGCTCCGTAGAGAATTTTTCGAGCGGCGGCCGCAAGCCGTCGCCCGTGAGCTCCTCGGCCAATTTCTCATTCGACGGTTGAATGGTAAGACGGTTGCGTGCATGATAATTGAGACGGAAGCTTACGACGGGACACATGATCTCGCGTGTCACGCTTCGAATGGGCGCACCAAGCGCACGGAGGTCATGTTCGGCCATGCGGGGCGCTGGTACGTGTATTTCGTGTACGGCATGTACGATATGCTCAATATCGTGACGGGACCAAAGGGTTACCCTTCGGCGGTTCTCATCCGCGCATGTCAAGGACCGTCCTTGACACTCGGTGGGCCGGGGAAGCTCACGCGGGAGCTCAAAATCACTCGTGCATTCAATGCGAAGCTCGCAACACATGCTTCAGGGTTGTGGATCGAGGACAGAGGGGTGAACGTAGGACGACAAGACATCAAGACAACTCCACGCATCGGTGTCGCCTATGCGGGCAAATGGGCCAAGAAACCGTGGCGGTTTGTTCTCACTGAAAAAGTGAAGAAATCACTTCTTTCACATCGTTTCCGTCGGCGCGGCCGGCGAACTCTCGCATCACGGCGCCGGTGAGTTTGCCTGCGCCGGAGGCGTCGGTAACGCCGAGCTCATCTTTTTTGGCTCGGGCGACTTTCTCGATCTCCTCGCGGCTTGCCATGTTTGGCAGATACTCTTCGATGATCTGCAATTCTTTCGATTCCTTTTCGGCGAGGTCAGCGCGGCCGCCTTTCGCATACTGCTCGGCGGCTTCCTTGCGCTGCTTCCCGAGGCGTTTGAGCACGGTGACAGCGCTTTTGTCGTCGAGTTCTTCCGTGGGTTTCTTCCCCTTAGCGACGAGCTCGTTCGTAAATGCGGCGAGCGCGCCGCGCAGCGTTTGCACGCGAAGATCATTTCTCTCTTTCATCGCGGTAGTCATGTCGGCACGAACCTTTTGGACAAGCATGAGTTTCAAGTATAACAGGAATGTATTCGCCCACAAAAGAAATCGGCCGCGCGATACCTGCGGGAGGGAGGGAGAGTATCGCGCGGCCATGCCGTGGGTGGAGGCAACCCACGACTCGGCGTCCGGCTGATGACGCCGATAGAAACTTCTGTACGATACTTTATAGAATCTCAATTTCCAGTCAAGTTTGTAATGGGGTACAATAGAAAAACTATGGAATGGCTCATCGTTGGACTTCTTCTCGCGGTTCTCGGCGTGTTGGTCTACTTGCTCTGGGCCAGAGATCAGGCGGCGCAAGATACGCAAGGAATGCTGCTTTTGCAGCAACGAATACAGGAGCTCGAGCGGACGCTCGAGAGCAAGTTGGGCGAGGGAACCTCGAGAATGTTCGAGAGCATGCGCTCGCAGTTCGAGCAGTCGCAGAGGCTTGTGACGGACACGCGCGATCTCGTTCACAGGCAGCTTTCGGAGGTTGTGCGTGGCGTCGCGGAAACGAAAGAGTCTACCAAACAGGTATTCACCATCGCGGAACAGCTTCAAAATCTTGAAAAAATCCTGAAGCATCAAAAGCAGCGAGGAAATCTCGGCGAGGCATCGCTTGAGCTTATTCTCTCCAACATTTTACCGCCGGGTTCGTACAAAATGCAGTACGAGTTTCCCAGCGGAGAGACAGTGGACGCCATCATTCAAACAAAAGAGGGCATCATTCCGATAGATGCGAAGTTCTCACTCGATAACTACCAGCGGCTCATCAACGCAATCGATGACAAACAACGGGAAGAATTGGAAAAACAATTCAAGAATGATCTCAAACTTCGGATAGATGAATGTGCGAAGTACGTGCGGCCCAAAGATGGCACGCTCCCTTTCGCATTTATGTATATCCCCGCCGAGGCAATCTACTACGACCTCCTCGTCAACGAAGTCGGCTCTGTTAAGGTGAACACGCGTAACTTGATCGACTATGCCTACAACGAGAAGAAGGTCATCATCGTCTCGCCGACGACCTTCGCCGCGTATCTTCAGTCGGTGCTCTACGGCTTCAAAGCGTTCAAGATAGAAGAAACGGCAAAAGACATTGCGAAGAACGTCGAAAATCTCTCACGGCATTTGAAAGCGTACGAGGATTACTATCGAAAAGTCGGCACATCACTCTCGACGACAGTGAGTCATTACAACGCCGGCTCGAAAGAGCTCGGGAAGATTGACAAAGACGTACTTCGGATTACCGGCGAATCAGCCGGATTGGAGTCGCCTCTTTTGGAAAGACCTCGCCTTGCTGTTGAAGAATAAACAGGATATAGTGCCGCCTGCCTGCCGGCAGGGAGGCGACTATGGCAAAAATCGCGATCATTGAAACCGGCGGGAAGCAGTACCTCGTGATGAACGATTCGGTTCTCACGGTGGAGAAGCTGCCTGCGGCAAAAGATAAAAAAATCACCTTCGACAAAGTGCTTCTCGTGGATGATGGTAAAGAAACTAAAGTCGGTTCTCCGTACGTTTTGGGAGCCTCGGTTTCTGCCGAGCTTGTCGAGGAAGGTCGTGCAAAAAAGGTGACTGTCATCCGCTATCGCCAAAAGAGCCGCCACTTCGTAAAGAAGGGTCACCGCCAGCCGTTTACGAAAGTGAGGATCACGTCATTACCGTAAATTCTCGATATTACTCTTTTGTACCATGGTATAAAAGAGTAGTATGGGCTAATGTCGATTTTCGAGCGCATTTTTGATCGTTTCGGGATCGGCATATTCCAGTTCGCTGCCGGTTGAAAGGCCGCGTCCGAGTGTCGTTACTTTCAAATGTGGGTTTCGTAAACCCAGAATATTTTCGCGCAAGCGGGTCGCGGTCGCGTCGCCTTCGGGATTCGCGGGGAATGCGAGAATGATCTCCTTGAGCCCTTCTTTTATCCGAGAAGGGAGTGAATCGAGGAGTTGTTTGATGCGAAGACCGTTCGTTTTGTCGGACGCGAGTGAGATCGTGCCGCCGAGTACGAAGTAATGACCCTTGTAGGTGTCGCTTTTTTCGAGCGCGAGAAGATCGGCGTCGCTTGCAACGACGGCAAGTGTTGCCGTGTCACGACTGGTGTCCGAACAGGTAGTGCAAATTGTGCTTGCAACCTGCCTGCCGTCAGGCAGGCTGTGGTAGCGCGTGCATGTGGGGCACTGATGCACGGAACTCGAAAGGGTTTCTATGGCTTCGACGATTTCCCGACGCATAGACGGGGAAGTACGCAGGAGGAATTGCACAAAGCGCCGTGCCTGCCGCGGGCCGATGCCGGGGAATTTCTCAAAAAGTGCAGCGAGCCGTTCGATAGCGTCCATGTTCAAAACGGTGTCTCCTGCTGCACTTCCGCCTCTGGCGTGAAATCGCCGAAGTCGCTCTTGTCAATTGAGAGGAAGGTCGTGCGTTGCTCGTCGAAGCGGAGCTCGATTTTTCCCGTTGGTCCGTTGCGGTGCTTTTCTACCAAAATCTCGGCGATTCCCGGCTTGTCTGAATTATCGTTCATTTTATCGTCGCGGTGGATAAACATCACGACATCGGAGTCCTGTTCGAGTGAGCCAGAGTCGCGAAGATCGGAAAGGCGCGGCCGGCCGCGGCGTTGTTCGACGGCGCGCGAAAGCTGGGAGAGCGCGAGCACCGGCACGTCGAGTTCTCGCGCCATCGTCTTCAGGGAACGTGATATCTCGGTTACCTGCTGCACCATCGAGTCGGTTGCTCGAGCGTAGCTCGGCGTGATGAGCTGGAGGTAGTCGATGATGATAAGACCCAAGTCCCGTTCCGCCTTGAGGCGGCGCGCCACCGAGCGCATCTGAAGCACAGTCGAGGAAGGCTTGTCGTCGATGTAAATCGGCGCTTCCGAAAGTACGCTCAATCCCGCTTGCAGGCGCTCGAATTCCTGATCGCTCTTGATACGACCCGTGCGCAATTTCCAGGAATCCACACCGGCTTGTGCGGCAAGCATGCGGTCGACAAGTTGCTGCGAACTCATTTCAAGACTAAAGATCCCGACCGAGGTGCCGTGCTTCGTTGAAGTTTTTCGCGCGATGTCCAAGGCGAGCGCAGTCTTGCCCATCGAGGGGCGGGCGGCGAGGAGAATGAGGTCAGACTTTTGCAGGCCTGCCAAAAGGTTGTCGAGTTGCGCGAAGCCGGTGGGAACGCCCCGCAGCGTCGCTTCATGCTTCTGCAGATGTTCGAGACGCTCCCACGCTTCAGTGAGTTCATCCTTAATCGTGCGGAACGAGCGCAGCATTGGTGTCTGTGAGACGTTGAAGACGACAGACTGCGCCTCGTCAAGAGTTGTCGCGATGTCTTTGTCTTCCTCGAAGCCGAGTTCGTGGATCCTTGCTGCGGCGTTGATCAGCGAGCGGAGCACGAACTTTGTCTGCACGATCTCTGCGTAGTGACGGGCGCTTCCGGGAGAGGCGGCGGCGGAAACGAGCTCGGACAAGTATGCTGCGCCGCCAATGTCCGCGAGAATTTTACGCTGCTTCAGTTTCCCTGACACCGTTACAACGTCGATCGGCTCTCCCTTGCCGTGGAGGGAGAGCATCGCGTCGTAGATGGTGCGATGCTTGCCTACATAGAAGGAATCGACACCGATGACATCGGCGACCTCATACATCGCGTTTTGGTTCAGCATCAGTGCGCCGAGGAGTGCGCGCTCGGTTTCGGTGTCTTGCGGCGGAACGCGTGGAGCCGTACTCATGTACGCATCCTACCACGAGCGCTCTTCTCTCGGAGTCCAGCCGGCGCCGGAGATATGTTTCTTTTGTGTGGACAAAGTCACTTGCTTGACCAGATACATTGCTTTTGTTACAACATATGCCACACTATCACGGATAGTCAAATATCGCGTTGTATATCCAGTTTAGAGACCGCGGTCGCGGGGTGAGTGTGCGAAAATACATCCAAAATGCTATCGAAAAACTACAAGAAAACGGGAACAAAGCAGGGCGATCTGACCGCGGTCTGTCTTTAAAAGAGTATGCTGTCTTTTGCACCAAAAGCGATCACCAAAGAACTGCTCTCCGGGCTTCCGGAACGCTCACGGAAAGTACTCATCGATCGCTACGGCCTCTCTCCTAAGGGAGAGCGACGGACGTTGGATGCGATAGGCAAAGAATATGGCATAACGCGCGAGCGCATCCGCCAGATTGAAAACCACGGACTCTCGTTGGTGCGCGAATCCGAAAGCTATGCCGCGCAGGCTGTCGCACTCGAAGACCTGAAGCGCGCGATGCACGAGCTCGGTGGGATTGTTGCGGAGGAGATAATCCTGCGACATGTTCCCAAAAGCGAGGTGGATCACAACCACATCATTTTTCTCCTTACCGTCGGTCACCATTTTATCGATCGTCGTGAGGATGCTAATTTCAAGGCTCGCTGGCATATCGATGAGAAGCTCGCCGAATCGGTCGAGCGCGCGCTCTCCGCACTTTACGAATCAATCGAACCGAGCCGACTCACGCCTGAAGAAGAATTCATCGAGCTCTTCGCGAAGCACCTGCGCGAGCATGGTGTGAAAAACCGCCCACCCGAGGTGATGCTCCGCTGGCTTTCGATCTCGAAACGCATCAGCAGGAACCCCTTAGGCGAGTGGGGAAGGGTGGAGTCGCCGTACGTGCGTATCAAGAATACCCGCGACTTCGCCTATCTCACGCTCAAGCGCCACGGAAGTCCGATGCACTTCACCGAGGTTGCGAAAGGCGTCGAGAAGCTCTTCGGTCGCCGCGCGCATCTCGCGACGACTCACAACGAACTCATAAAGGACAATCGTTTCGTCTTGGTGGGGCGTGGCCTCTACGCACTCAAGGAGTGGGGCTACGAACCGGGCGTCGTGCGAGACGTCATCAAGGGAATCCTTGCGCGCGATGGAGCGCTTTCGCGTGAACAGATTGTCGAGCGAGTGAAGCGAGAGCGTTACGTCAAAGACGCAACGATCGCCGTCAATTTGCAAAACAGTATGTTTGTCAGGACTCCCGACGGTAAGTACGCGCTCGCGAGATAAGCCTCGCGAGAATGTTCAATTTTCAATTCTCAATTTTCAATGCGGAAGTTGGTTTGATAATTGGTAATTGGTCATTGAAAATTATGGAGCTCCAGCTCGGTTTCCTGTTCACAAGTTATCGTTGCGCGCTCCATTCGTGGTCAAACCGCTGATAGAATGGTGCAATGGCATTTGAAGTTCCCGGAGTTGGTGAAGAGCGCTTGCGGCACCAGCAGTGGGGGCTTGGCTCACACGTACTGCGCGGACTCATTGCTGAAATCACTAGCCTCAATCTCAGGGTATTCGTTGAAGGAACGGTCGGAAATCTACTCGGCATTTCTCGCGGCACCTTTCTCACTTCGATTTTTCTTGGGCTTCTGCTCTCTCTTTGGACGCTGATCCCGGATTTCCCGCTCTTTATATTCGCATGGGTCGTGGGCACGATGCCGATATGGATACTTCCGGCCGCGGTCGGCGGGGCGTGGAAGACATGGGTGTGGTACGTGCAATCATACTTTATTTCGCAACGCGAGCCGATCCTGCTTGAAGTAAAGATGCCTCGCGAGCTCGTCAAATCACCGCGTGGAATGGAGCTTGCACTTTCAGTATTGTGGATCTACTCGGGCGAGACGACCTACTTTAGTCGCAAATGGCTCGGCCAGGTGCGTCCCATTTTCTCTTTTGAGATTGCAAGTTTCGGCGGCGACGTTCATTTCTACATCTGGCTGTGGAAGAATTATCGGAAAGTAGTTGAGTCCGCCATTTACGCGCAGTATCCGGAAGTCGAGATCGTCGAGGCGGAGGACTACGCGATGAAGTATGTGTACGATCCATCAAAGGAGATGGTATTTGCGACCGACTACCGCTACGAGCCGCGCAACGACGCCTATCCAATCAAGACGTATGTCGAATTCGAGCTCGATAAGGATCCGGAGGAAGAATACAAAGTGGATCCGCTTGCGCATGTGATCGAACGCTTGAGCTCGCTTTCGCCCGACGAGCAGATATGGTTGCAGATTGTTATTACGCTGGAGGGAGGCGAACAGCGCCGGAAACCGGGAGGGAGGTTTTGGGAAACCGAGTCGCGCTACCGGGGTCTTGCAGAAGCCGAGGTTGAGAAGATCCGCAAGAAACAGGCGGAAGTAAAAGGCCCCGAAGATGAGTGGAAACGATTTTCGCGTATAGCGCTCCACAAGATACCCCAACAAATACGTGCCATCGAGCGCAACGCGGGAAAGCACGCGTATCACGTGGGAATGCGGGGAGTGTGGATTTCAAAACCAGAACATTTTGGGCCGCAGGGCTGGAACAATATGCGCTGGATTTGGAATCCAATGGGTAGCCCGGCGGATCTCAACCAACTTCGCCCGCGCCGCTGGCACACGCCATTCGATTACCCCTATCAAGATCTCTGGAATTTGCGTTGGAATCTTCTTGCGGAACGCTTTTTTGATTGCTACCGCAGGCGGGCGCACTTCTATGCGCCGTACATACTTCCCGACAACATCATGTCGACGGAAGTCATCGCGACATTGTGGCACCCTATCGGGGCGGCGATCGCATCACCCGGCGTGCAGCGAATTCCGGCAAAGAAAGCGGAGCCGCCAACGAATCTGCCGAAATAGTTAGTAGAAAATAGTCAGTAGTTAGTAGCCCACAGCGTCTTTACTTCGCATTTTCTACTTACTACTATCTACTAACTACTTACTATCATGAATCTCCGGCAATCTCTCGAACAATTTTTTGATTACGGGAGCGCATGGCTCCTCTATGTCTCGGAGCGCTGGCGGATACACGCAAATCGCCGTACCATGCTTGCATTTATCTTTGGCGGGACGACCGTACTCACGCTCTATATAGGCGTCGCGCAGCCGCCGGAGGAGTTTCCTATCGACACGCTCGTCTCGATCCCGCAGGGCGCAACGCTCGCAGAAGTCGCCGAATCGTTTCAGAGAGAAAGCGTCGTCCGCTCCCGTCTCGCGTTGAAATTGCTCCTTACGCTCTCGGGAAAGCAGGATGAGATCCATGCAGGTGACTATCTCTTCAAGGAGCCAAAGAATATGTTTGTGGTCGCGCGCGCGATCGTGACCGGCGCCTACGGGCTCGAGCCTACGCGCATCCGCATTCCGGAAGGCGCGACAACTGCAAAGATGGCGAAGATCTTCGGCTCTCAACTCCAGCGCTTCAACGAAGAGCGCTTTTTGCGCAATGCGCAACCGATCGAGG
>CAYRQI010000009.1:18100-22593 GCA_964426425.1 uncultured Candidatus Saccharibacteria bacterium
ACCGATCGTGGGGCATCTTTTTCCAGATACTTACTTTTTTCTGCCGAATGCGACCGACGAACTTGTCCTTTCGACCTTGCGACAGAATTTCGACTCGCACATCGCGACGATACAAAAGGAGATTAGTGCCTTTGGCAAGCCGCTCAACGACGTCATCATTATGGCGTCGCTTCTCGAAAGGGAAGCGCAAAACATTGATGACAGAAGAAAGATCGCGGGAGTCTTGTGGAATCGCCTTGAACGCGGGATGCCCTTACAGGTTGATGCTGCCTTTCTATACACGATCGGCAAGGGAAGCTTCGATCTTACGGCTGCCGATCTTACGAGCGACGATCCGTACAACACGTATGTGCACAAAGGTCTGCCACCAGGAGCGATCGGCTCTCCCTCGCTCGACTCCTTGCTTGCCGCGGTGACGCCTGCAAAGCACAAGTACCTCTACTATCTCGCCGACAAGCACAACGTAACGTATTACTCCAAGACGTATGAGGAACACCTAAGGAAAAAGAAACTGTACCTCGGAAGCTAGCTTCACGCTGCGTGCTGCGAGACTGGAGGCATTGTTCCTCGAAGCTCGAAGTTGTAAGCTCGAAGGTATGAAAGTTTTTGTCGGTTTGTCGGGCGGCGTTGATAGCGCGGTGGCAGCGGCGCTCTTGAAAGAGCGGGGCCACAACATGACAGGCGTTTTCATCAAAATATGGCAGCCGGAATTCATCGAGTGCACGTGGCGCGAGGATCGCTTGGATGCAATGCGAGTAGCGGCAGCGCTCGAGATTCCATTTCGCGAAGTAGATTTATCCGACGAATACAAGAGGGAAGTCGTCGATACGATGGTCGCGGATTACGCCCGTGGCATTACGCCGAATCCCGATATCGTCTGCAATCGTGCGATCAAGTTTGGACACTTTCTGAAATGGGCGCTCGAAGAGGGAGCCGACATCATCGCGACGGGACACTACGCCCGAATCCACCATAACGACATCGTAAGTCGTTATGAACTTCAGAGGGGCACCGATGCTGCAAAGGATCAATCATACTTTTTATGGCAGCTCGGACAAGAAGAGTTATCACGAACGATATTTCCGGTCGGGGAATTGACGAAAACGCAAGTCCGCACGCTCGCGAAGAAATTTGAACTCCCGAACGTGGAGAAGCCCGACAGTCAGGGCATTTGTTTCGTGGGTGACGTCTCAATGGAAGATTTTCTCGCGCGATTTATTCCGCTTGCGAACGGTACTATCATTGATGCGCGTGGAAACATGGTGGGAGAACATCGGGGAGCGGCGCTTTACACGATAGGGCAGCGGCATGGATTTACTGTGCACGGCTTACGTACAGAGAATGCGCACTACGTTATCTCAACGGACATTCCGGCAAATACTGTTACCGTGTCGCCAGCGCGTCTCGATGCCGCGCGAACGGAGATCGTACTTGAAGATGTTCATTGGATCAACGAGCCGCCACTTTTCCCATTCGAATCCGATGCCCAAGCGCGATATCGCGAAGCGCCCGTCCGAATTCGCGTCGAAATGAAGAATGAGAAGCCGCACGTCGTCTTTTTTGAGCCGCATGTCGTTGCTCCGGGGCAGTCGCTCGTGCTCTACAAGGGAGATCGTTGTCTCGGGGGTGGTACAATCTCGCAATGGAGTCCACCATCTTGATCACGAAGGCCGATGGCGAGCAAGAGCCATTCAATGCAGAGAAGTTAGTCTCATCGCTCGAGCACTCCGGCGCATCCAAACCGATCCGTGATCGCATCGTCTCCCACGTCTTGCAAGAATTACGTCCCGGCATGACGACCGAAGAAATTTACCGGCATGCGTTCGAAATGCTTCGACGCGAAGAGGAGCAGCCGGTGGCTGCGCGTTACTCGGTGAAGCGCGCGCTTTTTGCGCTCGGGCCTTCCGGATTTCCTTTCGAGCAGTTTCTCGCGGAAGTTTTGCGTGGGTACGGCTACCGCGCGCGCACGGGGATCGCGCTTACCGGCCGATGCGCCCCGCACGAAGTTGATATCATTGCAGAAAAGGGAGGAGTGCGAGTCGGCATAGAAGCGAAATTCCACAACGAGCCGGGAGGAAAGACGGACATCAAGGACGCTTTGTACGTAAAAGCTCGATATGAAGACTTGCGCGCCTCCCCCGACGCCGATGCGCGCATCGACGAGGGATGGCTTGTTACCAATACGACCTTCACGCGAAACGCCATTCGCTACGCGCAATGCTCGAACCTGACGCTAATTGCCTGGGACTATCCGCGTGAGAACAACCTCATGCGCATGATAGAAGAAGCCCGTGTACACCCGCTTACTTGTCTCACGACGCTCACCGATAGTGAGAAGCGTCGACTCCTTGACCACAAGATCGTGCTATGCAAAAACATTTTCTCATCACATCTCTTGAGCGAGTACGGCGTAAGGCCAGCGCGTATTCCCCAGATTTTGGAGGAAGCGCAGCGTCTCTGCGGGATATAAGTCAAAAGGCAAAGGGCAAAAGGCAAAAGTCACGATCTTCCTGAAAAACTTATGCACTTTTGCCTTACATTTTTGACTTCTACCTTTTGACTTTTACCTTATAGTAATTCCATGCCTACGCCTGAAAGTTTCTTGGATCCAAACATCATCATTTTTGGCAAGCTTTTCCTCGCGATGGTGCTCGGCGGTATCATCGGGACGGAGCGTGCTGTTCTTGCCAAACAAGCCGCGGGCACGCGCACCTTTGGCCTCGTCTCCCTCGGCGCATGTCTCTTCATCGTTACTGGAAGCTTCGTCGATATTGCCTATCTCGGCGTTCTCTCTTTCGATCCGCTGCGGGTAGCCGCTGCCGTTATCATGGGTATCGGCTTTTTGGGCGGCGGGCTCATTATCTTTCGAGGGGATTCGCTCCATGGTGTGACGACGGCTGCGGGCCTTTGGATTGCGGCCGGCATCGGTATCGCCGTGGGTTTTGGCATGTACAGTGTCTCGATTTTCGCGACGCTCCTCGCACTCATTATGTTCACGGGCATGTGGTATGCAGAAAATCGTTTCAAACAATGGTTTGAAACCCATGAGCTCGTGCGGCCGGACCACCAGGGAGAAATTCAAAGTCAGAATGGCAGCACTTCGCAAAGCTGATTTACGAGCGACGTAGAGCACGTGAAATGCGAAAGCTCTGCTTTCGCATTTCCGAGGGGGAGCTCGAAACCAATAACGTCCTCAAGCGTGTGCGCAGGGAGCATTCCAAGCCGCAGGGCCAACGCCCTGCGGCCTCGGAATGCATTGGTTTACGAAGTTTGCGGGAAACAAGGTATACTCTGCTGATGCCGAGAGGATACGTACGCCGCACAAAGGGGCTCTACAATCCGAATGATGCTGAACCGTTTCGCATCAGCCGCTCAAAGATCGATCTCTTTCTCGAATGTCCGCGCTGCTTCTGGCTCGATCAGCGCCTTGGTATAAAGCGCCCGGAGTGGCCAGCCTTTACCCTTAACAATGCGGTTGACGAGCTTTTGAAGCGGGAGTTTGACATTCACCGCGCGAAAGGCGAGCCACACCCTCTTATGAGAACGTATAAGGTGGATGCGATCCCACTCAAAGATCCGCGTATGGACGAGTGGCGCGACGCCATGCGGCGCGGCGTGCAATTTCATCACGCGCAGACCAACTTGATCGTTCGAGGCGGCGTTGACGACGTGTGGGTTACGCCCCAAAACGAGCTTGTCGTCGTCGACTATAAGGCGACGAGCAAGAAGGAGGAAGTTTCGCTCGACGGCTACTGGCAGCAGGCTTACAAGCGGCAGATCGAGGTCTACCAGTGGCTCTTGCGCAGGAACAGTCTCAAGGTCTCGGACACTGCGTACTTCGTCTACGTCAACGCGAAGAGCGATGCGGCAGCGTTTGACGGCAAGCTCGAGTTCGATGTGCGGCTGCTTTCGTACAAAGGTGACGATTCGTGGGTGGAGCCGACGATTTTGAAACTTGCTGAATGCCTCCGTTCAGAAACCGTCCCTGAACGCGGGGAGACGTGCGAATACTGCGGCTATCGTGAAGAGGCCGGAAAGGAACTGCAGGCACGCGCGTCCGCCAAAGGCGGGCTCGTTTCCGGCGGCCGCGGCAGGCTTGCGCAGAAATCTCTCGGTTTGTAGCGTATGGCAACATTCAGGGAAACAGTACTCGCAATCGTACGTCGAATTCCGAAAGGCAGCTTAATGACATACGGAGAAGTCGCGCGGCGGGCGGGCAACCCGAAGGCCGCTCGCGCGGTAGGCGCCGTCATGCGTAGCAATTACAGCGAGGATATTCCGTGCCATCGTGTCGTCCGCTCGGATGGAAGCATGGGTGGGTACAACAGGGGCGGCACGCTCCGTAAGAAGGAGATGTTGAAAAGAGAGGGCGCGTATGGTCGGTGAGAAGTACGAAAGGATGAAAGCTATTCGCGATGAGGTCGTTGCGCTTACGGGCGGACTTGCAGACTATCGGCGCGAGAATAACTACCATGCAGTCCTTGGCGAGGGAA